>DATJCV010000166.1:0-2700 GCA_035497775.1 Burkholderiaceae bacterium
CGTCCGGTCGACCAGCATATCCGCGGCCTGCAGGCGATGGGCGCCGAGATCCATATCGAAGCCGGCTACATCCATGCCAAGGCCAAGCGGCTGAAGGGCGCGCGTATCGTGACCGACATGATCACCGTCACCGGCACCGAACACCTGCTGATGGCGGCGACGCTGGCCGAAGGCGAGACGATCCTGGCCAACGCCGCGCGCGAGCCGGAAGTGACCGACCTGGCCAACCTGCTGGTGGCGATGGGCGCCAGGATCGAGGGCATCAACACCGATCTGCTGGTGATCCAGGGCGTCGACAAATTGCACGGCGCGGCGCATTCGGTGATCCCGGACCGGATCGAGACCGGCACCTTCCTGTGCGCGGTGGCCGCCGCCGGCGGCGATGTCACATTGACCAACGCCCGCAGCGACATCCTCGACGCCGCGCTCGACAAGTTGCGCGAAGCCGGCGTGGTACTCACGTCCGGGCCCGACTGGATCCGGGTGCAGATGGCGGCGCGGCCCAAGGCGGTGAGTTTCCGCACCACCGAATACCCGGGCTTTCCGACCGACATGCAGGCGCAGTTCATGGCGGTCAACGCGATCGCCGATGGTTCCAGCCACGTGACCGAGACCATTTTCGAAAACCGCTTCATGCACGTGCAGGAAATGAACCGGCTCGGCGCCAACATCGCGATCGAGGGCAATACCGCGATCGTCACCGGCGTGCCGCAACTGGTGGGTGCGCCAGTGATGGCGACCGACCTGCGGGCCTCGGCCTCGCTGGTGATCGCCGGCCTGGCGGCGCAAGGCGAAACGCTGATCGAACGGATTTATCATCTGGACCGCGGCTATGACCGGATGGAAGTCAAACTGGCGGCGGTCGGCGCCGAAATCGAAAGAATCAAATGAACGCAAACGATCCAAACGACCAGCGGCAACTGACGCTGGCGCTGTCCAAGGGCCGGATTTTCGAGGAAACGCTGCCCCTGCTGGAAGCGGCCGGGATTCGCGTGCTGGAAGATCCGGAAACCTCGCGCAAGCTGATCCTGGCCACCAACGATGCCCAGTTGCGGGTGATCATCGTGCGCGCCTCCGACGTGCCGACCTACGTCCAGTACGGCGCCGCCGACTTCGGCGTGGCCGGCAAGGACGTGCTGTTCGAGCATGGCGGCGATGGCCTGTACCAGCCGATCGATCTCGGCATCGCCAAGTGCCGCATGTCGGTGGCGGTGCCGGCCGGCTTCAACTACGCCGACGCCGTGCAACAGGGCTCGCGGCTGCGGGTCGCGACCAAGTACCTGCGCGCCGCGCGTGAGCATTTCGCCGAAAAAGGCGTACACGTCGATTTGATCAAGCTGTACGGTTCGATGGAGCTGGCGCCGCTGGTCGGCCTGGCCGATGCCATCGTCGACATGGTCAGCACCGGCAACACGCTGCGTGCCAATAACTTGCTGGAAGTCGAGCACATCATGGATATCTCGGCGCGCCTGATCGTCAATCAGGCGGCGCTGAAAATGAAGCGTGAACGCCTGAAGCCGATCCTCGACACCTTTGAATCGGCGACGCAGCAGCGCCTCGCCACGGAGTAAGGACATGAGCGACACTGCCAAGATTGCGATGCGCCGGCTGGATGCGGCGCAAGCCGATTTCGACGCGCAACTGCGTGCCCTGCTGGCCTTCGAGGCGAGCGAGGATGCGGCGATCGACGCCGCCGCTGCCGCCATCCTGGCCGAAGTCAAGGCGCGCGGCGACGCCGCCGTGCTGGAATATACGCAACGCTTCGACCGCCTTGTGGCCGCCAGCCTCGGCGCGCTGGAAATCGGCAAGGACGACATGCGAGCCGCGCTGGACGGTTTGGCGCCGGCGCGGCGCGCGGCGCTGCAAACCGCGGCCGAGCGTGTGCGCAGCTATCACGAACGGCAAAAGGCCGAGTGCGGCTCGGCCGGCTTCCTGTACACCGAAGCCGACGGCACTGTGCTCGGGCAAAAAGTCACGCCGCTGGACCGGGTCGGCATCTACGTGCCGGGCGGCAAGGCGGCGTACCCATCCTCGGTCTTGATGAATGCGATTCCGGCCAAGGTGGCCGGCGTGGCCGAAGTGATCATGGTGGTGCCGACCCCGGATGGAGTGAAAAATCCGCTGGTGCTGGCGGCGGCCGCCATCGCCGGCGTCGATCGCGTGTATACGATTGGCGGCGCGCAGGCGATCGGCGCGCTGGCGTATGGCACTGCCACCATTGCCCAGGTCGACAAGATCGTCGGCCCCGGCAACGCCTATGTCGCCGCCGCCAAGCGGCGCGTGTTCGGCACGGTCGGCATCGACATGATCGCCGGGCCGTCGGAAATCCTGATCATCTGCGACGGCACCACCGACCCCGACTGGATCGCGATGGATCTGTTTTCGCAGGCCGAACACGACGAGCTGGCGCAGTCGATCCTGCTCTGTCCGGACGCCGATTACATCACCCGGGTCGAAGCCAGCATCCATAAGCTGATCGACGGCATGCCGCGCCAGCAAGTGATCCGCACCTCGCTCGCCAACCGCGGCGCCTTGATCCAGGTGCGCGACATGGAGCAAGCCTGTGCGATCGCCAACCGGATCGCACCCGAGCACCTGGAAATTTCGGCGCAGGAGCCGCAGCGCTGGGCTGAGCGGATTCGTCACGCCGGCGCGCTGTTCCTCGGCCGTTTTTCGTCGGAAGCGCTGGGCGACTACTGC
>DATJCV010000167.1:0-8337 GCA_035497775.1 Burkholderiaceae bacterium
GGGAGCGGCGGCAATCGGCCTTGCTTCTGTGTCGGGGCGGTGGATGAAAAACAGGATGGGTGCTTGCGTGCTGAGGCGTTTCTTCCAGTTCCTTTGGCTCTGCCTGGCGGGCTGTGCGCTGATTGCGCCGGGTGCGTTCGGCGAGCCGTTGCCGCGCATGCTGGACCGGGCCTCGGTCGTGGTCGATCCGGCGGGCCCGGCACCTGCCGGCCCGGCGGCCGAGGTGACCTTGCCCTACAACTGGGATACCGAGGTAGGTGCCGTCGACGGCCAGGCCCGGTTCACGCTGCATTTCGACGCCGCCGATGTCGTCGCAGCCCAGTCCTTGTACATCCTGCGCATCGGCAATACTTTCTCGATGCGCCTGAACGGCGTCGAGATCGCCCGGGTGGGAGTCAAGGGGGCGTACGAAGACTACTCCAAGGAGCCGCGGCTGTATCCGATCCCGCCAGGCCTGCTGCAGCCGCACAACACGCTGGAAATCACCGTCGATGCGCAGGGCGGCCGGCACGGCGGCCTGACGCCGGTGCTGGTGGGCGACGCCGAACTCCTGCAGGCACGCTACCAGTGGGATTATCGCTGGCGCATTACCGGCGCGCTGGTGATTGCGGTGGTCAGCGCGGTGTTCGGGGCGCTGGCACTGATCTTGTGGCTGCGCCAGCGCAGCCCGCTGTATCTGCTGTATGGATTTGGCGAACTGTTGTGGGCGGTGCAGCTGAGCGATACCTGGCTGACGCGCTCGCCACTGCCCTGGCCGTGGTGGGGCGTGGTGGTCTTTTCGAGCTATGCGCTGGCTCCGGTATTGATCTGCAAGTTTGCGCTGGAGGTGATGGGGCTGCACCGGGGCTGGATCAAGCGCCTCAGCGACTGGCAGTTGGGGCTGTCGATTCCGGCGGTTTTCCTGTTCGTGCTAGGCGGTATGCCGTGGCTGTGGACCGTGGTCCAGGGTTTGATCGTGCTGTTGTCGCTGGCGGTCGCGCTGGTCGTGGTGTTCAACGGCATTCGCAGCGATGCGCTGGAGCGGCGGGTATTGGCGGTCGCCGTGATCCTGACCGTGGCGGCGGCGGTGCGCGACTTCATCGTCATCAAGCTCCTCGGCGCCAGCTACGGCTATGCGTCGTGGGCGCGCTACGCCTGGGTGGTGTTCGCCGTCACGCTGGCCTGGATCATCGCCGAGCACATGCGCAAGGACCGGCGCGCGCTGGCGCAAATGAACCAGACGCTGGCGCAGCAATTGGCGGCGCGCGAGGCCGAGCTGCAGGCTGTATTCAAGCGTGAGCGCGACAATGAAAAAAAACGCGGAATGCTGGAGGAGCGCACGCGCCTGATGCGCGATATGCACGACGGGCTGGGCAGCCAGTTGGTGAGCGCGTTGCAGTTGGCGAAAAATCCCGCATCCTCGCGCAGCGCCGTGGCGCTGGAGTTGCAGGATGCGCTGGATCACCTGAAGCTGACGGTCGATGCGATGCAGGAAACCGACGGCGACATGGCTTCGTTGCTCGGCGCCTTGCGCTATCGGCTGGCGCCGCGGCTGGAGGCGGCCGGGATCGCCTTGACCTGGGACGTTGGCCATTTGCCGCTGATTCCCGACTGGAGCATCCAGCGTTCGCGCGATTTGCAAATGATTCTGTTCGAGGCGCTGTCCAATCTGATTGCGCATTCCGGCGCCACCCGCGCTCATCTGGCGGCGATCTGCGCAGGCGATGATGTCGCCGGCAAGGAGGTGCGGGTGACGCTAAGCGACAACGGAAGAGGCCTTGATCTGGATGGCATGCACGGACAACACGGACAAGGCTTGGCAAACATGCGGGCGCGCGCGGCGAATATGGGCGCCATGTTGCATTTGTACTCCACTGCCGCTGGCTGCCAACTGCAGGTGGTGCTGCCGCTGCCGCGCGGCGCCGGCGATGGTCGAGCAGAGGGCGAGTTGGCGCAATTCGATGTCAAATAGTCTACGCCTGTTAAAAACACTCTTTAAATCGATGTTTGGCTCCGTTATAATCCACGGTTGCTAGAAGTTTCATACAGGACAGATTTCGCACTTTGACTGATTGGGGTTGGTATGAGTAACGAAAAGCAGGTCGATCCAGCCCGCCGCGGCTTGCTGGTCGCAACATGCGCGGTGGGCGG
The DNA here is from genome assembly GCA_035497775.1 of Burkholderiaceae bacterium. Lineage (GTDB taxonomy): Bacteria > Pseudomonadota > Gammaproteobacteria > Burkholderiales > Burkholderiaceae_D > DATJCV01. Next base: position 2,131 of record DATJCV010000167.1, read on the forward strand.
GGTGGCCGGATTGGCGACAACCGGAGCCTTTGTATCCAGCTTTCAGCCGTCCGAACGGGCGAAGGCCGCCGGCGCTCCGGTTGAGGTCGATGTCGCCGGCATGGCCGACGGCGAGATGAAAACCGTCGAATGGCGCGGCAAGCCGGTCTGGGTCTTGAAGCGCTCGCCCGAGATGCTGGCCACGCTGAAGAAGACCGACAGCGAAGTCGCCGATCCCAATTCCGACCGTACCCAGTATGCCGCGACGCCCGAGTATGCGCACAACGAATATCGCTCGATCAAGCCGGAACTGCTGGTGGTGGTCGGGATTTGCAGCCATCTGGGCTGCTCGCCTACCGCCAAGTTCCAGCCAGGTGCGCAACCCTCGCTGCCGGATGATTGGCAAGGTGGATTTTTCTGCCCGTGCCACGGCTCGACCTTCGACCTGGCCGGCCGCGTATTCAAGAACAAGCCGGCGCCGGACAACCTCGAAGTGCCGCGCTACATGTTCGAAGGCGATACCAAGCTGGTGATTGGCAAAGACGAAAAAGGTGAGGCGTAATCATGGCATTTCACGAAAAGCAACTGCCGGCTGACGCGCCGCTGGCCGACAAGGCGCTGAACTGGGTCGATGCCCGCTTCCCGCTGACCAAGCTGTGGAACGACCAGTGGGGTCAGTATTACGCGCCAAAAAACTTCAACTGGTGGTATATCTTCGGTTCGCTGGCGATGCTGGTGCTGGTGATCCAGATCGTCACCGGCATCTTCCTGGTGATGCACTACAAGCCGGATGCGACGCTAGCGTTCGCCTCGGTCGAGTACATCATGCGCGATGTGTCCTGGGGCTGGCTGATCCGTTACATGCATTCGACCGGGGCCTCGGCCTTCTTCATCGTCGTCTACCTGCATATGACCCGGGGCCTGCTGTACGGCTCCTACCGCAAGCCGCGCGAACTGGTGTGGCTGTTCGGCGTCGGCATCTTCCTGTGCCTGATGGGCGAAGCCTTCTTCGGCTACCTGCTGCCGTGGGGGCAGATGTCGTACTGGGGCGCGCAGGTGATCGTCAACCTATTCGGCGCCATCCCGTTCATCGGCCCGGACCTGTCGCTGTGGATTCGCGGCGACTACGTGGTGTCCGATGCCACCCTGAACCGCTTCTTCTCGTTCCACGTGATCGCGATTCCGCTGGTGCTGATCGGCCTGGTGGTGGCGCATCTGATCGCGCTGCACGAGGTCGGCTCCAACAACCCGGATGGGATCGAAGTCAAGGAAAACCTGGGTGCCGACGGCCATCCGGTGGATGCGATTCCGTCCCATCCCTACTACACCGTGCATGATTTGTTCGGCGTGGTGATCTTCTTGTTTGTGTTTTCCGCGGTCGTTTTCTTTGCTCCGGAAATGGGTGGCTACTTCCTCGAATACAACAACTTCCTGCCAGCCGACCCGTTGGTCACGCCGCCGCATATCGCGCCGGTGTGGTACTTCACGCCCTACTATTCGGTATTGCGCGCGATTACCTCCGACTTCGTGTACTGGCTGATCGGCGGCGTGGTCGCCTACGTGGCGCTGATTTTCATCGGCTCCAAATTGCGCAGCACGCTGAAGATCGCGGCCGCCGTCATCGGCTTGGCGCTGATCGTCGGCATGCTGGTGTTCGACGCCAAGTTCTGGGGCGTGGTGCTGATGGGCGTTTCGGTGCTGATCCTGGCCGGCCTGCCGTGGCTGGATCACTCGCCGGTGAAGTCGATTCGCTATCGCCCCGACTGGCACAAGTATGTCTATATCGTGTTCGCGATTGCCTTCCTGGTGCTCGGCTATCTCGGTACCCAGCCGGTGTCGGCTGGCCGCACGACAGTGACGCAGGTGTGCACCTTCGTGTACCTCGGCTTCTTCCTGCTGATGCCGTGGTGGAGCCGGATGGGTACCTTCAAGCCGGTGCCGGACCGTGTCACCTATCACCCGCATTAAGCCGCTAAGGGACAGAATCATGAAATCGCTGAAAAAACTGTTGGTCGCCCTGGCTATGCTGCCGGCTGTGGCGCTGGCCGCCGGAGCCGGCTATCCGCTGGACCGCGCACCGAACCACACGCGCGACATCGCGGCGCTGCAGCATGGCGCCAAGCTATTCATCAACAACTGCCTGAACTGCCACTCGGCGGCGTCGATGCGCTACAACCGCATGCGCGACATCGGCCTGACCGAAGATCAGATCAGGAACAATCTTCTGTTTACCTCCGACAAGGTCGGCGCGCTGATGACGGTGGCCATGACGACGGCGGATGCCAAGAAATGGTTCGGCACCGCACCGCCGGATCTGTCGGTGATCGCCCGCGCCAAGGCCTCGGCGGCCGGCTCCGGCCCTGATTATCTGTACACTTATTTGCGCACGTTCTACAAGGACGATACGCGCCCGACCGGCTGGAACAACATGGTGTTTCCGACGGTCGCCATGCCGCATGCATTGTGGGAATTGCAAGGCGTGCGCACGGCCAAGTTCGTGGAGCAGAAAGACCCGCACGACGAAGGCAAAATGGTGCAGACCTTTTCCGGTTTCGAGCAGGTCAAGCCTGGCAGCATGAGCGCCGTCGAGTACGACGCGGCGATGGCCGATCTGGTTTCCTACATGACATGGATGGCCGAGCCGGTGCAGGAAACGCGCCAACGGCTGGGTGTCTGGGTGCTGTTGTTCCTGGGCTTGTTCCTGTTTCTGGCGTGGCGCTTGAACGCATCCTATTGGAAAGAAGTCAAATAATGCGGGGCGGCGCTGTTTTGGCAACGCGTTGATCCGCTTGAATTCGTCCGCAATCCGCGGACGTGCATTTCAGGGTGAGCCGCCAAAGGGCTCACCCTTTTGTTTCTAAGGAACTATAAAAATGATGGTTCTCTATTCGGGCACGACTTGCCCCTTTTCGCAACGCTGCCGCTTGGTCCTGTTTGAAAAAGGCATGGATTTTGAAGTGCGGGACGTTGACCTGTTCAACAAGCCGGAAGACATTTCGGTCATGAACCCGTATGGCCAGGTGCCGATCCTGGTGGAACGCGATCTGATCCTGTATGAATCCAACATCATCAATGAATATATCGACGAACGCTTTCCGCATCCGCAGCTGATGCCGGCGGACCCGCTGATGCGGGCGCGGGCGCGCCTGATGTTGTTCAATTTCGAGAAAGAACTGTTTGTCCACGTTCATACACTGGAAAACGACAAAAATCGTGCCAATGAGAAAAACCAGGAGAAGGCGCGCGCCGAGATTCGCGACCGCCTGACGACGCTGGCGCCACTGTTCCTGAAAAACAAATACATGCTGGGCGACGAGTTCTCCATGTTGGACGTGGCGATCGCACCCTTGCTGTGGCGCCTCGACCACTATGGGATCGACCTGTCGAAAACCGCGGCGCCGCTGATGAAATATGCGGAGCGGATTTTTTCGCGGCCAGCCTACATCGAAGCGCTGACGCCGTCAGAAAAGGTGATGCGCCGCTAGTTCCTGGCCTGCCTTGGGCGGATGACGAGATGCGGCATCCGTCTGGCACCAGGTGTGCCGAAAATTTGTTGTTGCAGTTTCACCGTTGAGCCATGTCTGAAATTTCCACCAAGCCATATTTGCTGCGCGCCATTTACGAATGGTGTACCGATAACGGTTACACCCCGTATATCGCCGCAGTAGTCGATGCCCGGACCGACGTGCCGATGCAGTTCGTCAAGAACGGTGAAATCGTGCTCAACATCAGCTTTGAAGCAACCAGCGGCCTGAAGCTCGACAATGATTCGGTGCATTTCAGTGCTCGCTTTGGCGGCGTAGCGCGTAACGTCATGGTTCCGGTCGCCAATGTGATTGCGATTTACGCCCGCGAAAATGGTCAAGGCATGGCATTTGAAGCGCCGCCGCGGCTGGAAGATGTGCCGCCAGCGCAACCCGGCACTGAACTTCCAGCTCCGGCGCTGGCGTCGGTGCCGAGCGCACCATCAAGTACACTCGATAAACCCGCTGCTGAGCCTGAAGATGAGCCTGATCCGCCCAAAAAGGGCAGCAGGCCGACCTTGACCAGGATCAAATAAAGTACAATACCGAGCCCTCAGTTTTGCCGGCTTAGCTCATCTGGTAGAGCACATGATTTGTAATCATGGGGTGGCGGGTTCAAGTCCTGCAGCCGGCACCAATATAATCATGCACTTAGCCCAGTCCACAAGCTGGGCTTTTTGCTTTCTGGAAGCCATGTAGGCGCTGTGTAGGATTTTCCAAACTCCACGAGTCGGTTTCCGAAGCAGTCGAAAATACGATGTATAGCGCAGAAGGGATTTTTGGCGTAATGGTTCAAGCCGGGAATGCCTTTGATATTCGCCAGCCGCGCAGGGCGGCTAATTACAGCGGATGGCCAAGGGAGGAGTGCGTAAAAAGCCCGTATGGGCGGACTAGAGGCGCCCCGAGCAAGGCGGGCCGGACTTGGCATTTAACTCCGCTGGGAGTACCACCACCAGCCGAGGTAAAGGATAGTCAGCCAGATAACGACGATGGCAGCGGCACCGGCGTAGCTTGTAGGCTTCGTTTTCTCTTCGACCATCCATTCTTCTGCTTGCACCCGGCATTCCTGAATGACCCGCGCTGGAAGAAGGCGCACCGCAAGCCAAATCAGCGCCGGCAATAGCAACGCATCATCGACATATCCCAGGACCGGAATGAAATCCGGAATCAGGTCAATCGGACTTAAAGCGTATGCCACCGCAAAAACACATAGGGCTTTTGCCAAAAACGGCGTATCGGGGTGTCGACGGGCGAACCAAAGCATCACGGCGTCTCGTTTGATACGCTTGGCCCATGCTCTGATTGTTTCAGAAATCGACATTCCGTGGACTCTCTCCTCGTTAACGCGGATGGAAAGGATACGCTCTTCCGTTTGCTCCACCGGACGTAAAAAAGCCCCGGCTGGCGGGTGCGCTACTCAACGGTGGCTAGTTGCAATCAGATCAACTAGTTCAAATTAATGAATGGAATAGCCGCAATGCCTGAACCATCCGCTGGCATTGCGGTTGCTGATTTTGCCAATGGCCTTCGTCAGTCCTGCATCGAGCGCTTCCGGCGCCCTGGCCTTCATGCCAGGCTGAAAAATAATAACTATTGGCCGAAGCGGCTTGTCGCTGCCGGCAGGTGTCCGCGTAGCTGCTCCAGAAGATGATGGCTCGGATGCGTCAGGATCGGAGCCGTAGGAGTGCCCGGCATTTTCATTTGGGTGTTACGGTACTCCCATATAGCGCGGATCCGGTTTGACGTAGGCGATGACCGAGTGATCCAGTATGCCGGCAGGCGCCACTTCCTTCAGGTCAAACCGTCCAATCGTGCGCGCCACCATGAAGTGCCAGATAAAAGACTTGTCGTTAACGACGAATCGTACGATCTCGCCTCCTACCACGTTGACATACTTGGTATTCGGCCCGATGGTGAGCGAGTAGTCGGCAAAACCGTTTGCAGGCACGGGAATCCCGTACAGGTCCGTGTAGCTGGTTCTGGTTGCACAAGACGTGAGGGTGATGGCCGCCAAAAGCATGACGACCGTAGAAATCCTTGAAAATTGCGTGTGCATTTTATGCTTCCGTTAATAAATACGGTTGGACCTGGGCAATTCACTTGCCGTGTCTAGCAATACATTAAACGAAACGGGTACAAATTGAATGTAGCCGGAAAGAGAAAGGTTCGCTGGCTTTTCCGTTCGTCCCCGGAACCCTGCCTGTCCAGGATGCGGGCCTCAAGTCGGTATCGGAGCGGGCGGCTGACATGGTGTGACGCGACTGGAGCGGTATCGGGTTCGGGTCAGGGTTATGAGGCACTGCGCGACCGGTCCACGGCCGCTTCTGAATGGCCTTGTCCGTGGCTGAAATGCGCGCGAGCAGGGATATACATGGCGGATCATGAGCAGCCCCGGCGGATGCGTCATCGGTTCGCTATTCCGGGGCATTCAAGCCGGTCCAGCGCGGCCCTAGGTCATGGGAAATGGCGAACAGATCCAGCACGCGACCAACGGTATGGTCGATCATGTCGGCAATCGTTTGCGGTCGATGGTAGAAGCCGGGCAGTGGCGGGTAGATAATGCCACCCATTTCCGTGACGGCCGTCATGTTGCGCAGATGCGCTAGATTGAGCGGCGTTTCGCGCACCATCAGCAGCAGCCGGCGTCGTTCTTTCAGCGTCACGTCGGCGGCGCGCGCGATCAGGTTGTCGGACAGCCCATGTG
>DATJCV010000168.1:0-1723 GCA_035497775.1 Burkholderiaceae bacterium
CATCGTGGTCAGGCTCTTGACGTCGGATTGAATGATGGCGTTGGACAGGGCATTGATCACGAAGCGCGGCGAGACGCCGCCCAAGCCTTCCTCCGGCATCCGCTGCCGGATGCGCTCGGCCTCCGCTCGATTGATGCCTTCCACTTCCTCGTCGCCATAGATGCGCACCGCCTGTACCAACTCGGTCTCTTTTTCATCTCCTTCATGCAGGCGCGTCAGCGTCGCAAACACCGCCGCTGCATGCAGCACGTGCGGATCCAGGTGAACTTCGCGAAAGGCCGGTGCCGCGGATGAAATCAGCTTCTTGTAAATGCGCGCCTCATCCCGGTAATTCAGCGTGTACGGCACCTGGATGATCACCATGCGATCGAGCAAGGCCTCGTTTTCGCTTTCCTGCAAAAAGCGACGGAACTCGGCCAGATTGGTGTGTGCCAGGATCGCCTCGTCCAGGTAGATCAGCGGGAAGCGCGACACCTTGACATTCTTTTCCTGGGTCAGGGTCAATAGCAGGTACAGGAATTCGCGCTTGACCTTGAGAATTTCAATCATCTCCAGCATGCCGCGGGAAGCCGCATAGACCGAGCCCGACCATGACCACGCGCGCGGGTCGCCCTCGTCGCCGTATTCGGCCACCTTGGATAGGTCGACCGAGCCGACCAGATCGGCCAGGTCGGCAGTCGTCGGATCGTGAGGCGCATAGGTGCCGACCCCGACCCGGCCGGCCTCGGAAATGAAAATCCGTTCGACCGGCATTTGCATGAAGTCGCCACTGTGTTCCTGCTCCAGCCGGGCACGGCAATACGGACACAGCTCGCCGTTGATTTCGACACCATAGGTTTCCCGGAACGATGGCCGCAAGGTATGCGGCACCAGATGCAGCGGCGACTCGTGTACCGGGCAGCCGGCAATGCCGTACAACGCACCGGCGTCGGTGTAGCTGTATTCTTCCAGGCCGCGCTTCAGCAGGATGACCAGCGTCGATTTGCCGCCGGAAGGGGGGCCTAGCAGCAGCAGCAGCCGACGGCCGACTTCCGAACCGGCGGCGGCGGCCTTGAAGTAATCGACCACGCGTTCGATCGAGGCATCGATGCCGAACAGTTCTTCGTCAAACAATTTGCAATGCGGCGTGCCGGCCTCGTCCGCCCGTGTCCAGCGGATCATGTCCCACATGTACTGGTGGGAATTGCGCGCCACGCCGCGCGGATCGGCCACCACGATTTTTTCTAAAAATTCCGAAAACCGCCCGCTCCAGTGTGTTGCCCGGTGCTCCTTGGTAAAGTCCACCAGGCTCTGATAAAAGCTGGCTTGCTGCTCGTTGTGCGTCGAATTTCCATTGCCTTGATTCATCATCGCCCCATCCAAAAATAGGCTCGTGTAAATAGTGGACTGACAAAACCCGCGAACGTTTCTCGCTTTGCCACCATTTTTTATAGGGCGAAGAAGCCCGGGATTTGCGGTGCCGCGGCAAGAGGCGATTGAAGAAATTGGAGTGCGGGCCGTTAACCAGGAATCGACTGCAAGGAGAAAGAGTGATGGAGATCAACAGCATTGCCCACCTGGCAACTAGCCTGGCGCAGCAACGCAGCGCGCAGGACGTGTCGGTTGCTGTCCTGAAGAAAACAATGCAAGTCCAGCAGGACACGGCCAGCGCGCTGCTCGCCACCTTGCCGCCGGTGGAAGCCGTCAGCCTGCCGCCGCATCTGGGACAAACCATCAACACGAC
>DATJCV010000169.1:0-2221 GCA_035497775.1 Burkholderiaceae bacterium
AGGCCGCTCAATAAGTTCGCCATTCGAACTTCAACTCCTGCAGGATCGTGGTGGCGATTTCCTCGATCGACTTGGCGGTGGATGACATCCAGCGAATCCCTTCGCGTCGCATCATCCGTTCCGCTTCGTTGACTTCATAGCGGCAATTTTCCAGTGCTGCATATTTGCTGCCGGGACGGCGCTCATTGCGCACCTCGGACAGCCGGTCCGGCGCAATCGACAAGCCAAATATCTTATGTTTGTAAGGCGCAAGGTCGCTTGGCAGCTTGTTACGCACGAAATCATCCGGAATCAGCGGGTAGTTGGCGGCCTTCACGCCGAATTGCATCGCCAGATACAGGCTGGTCGGGGTTTTGCCCGAGCGCGAAACCCCGACCAGAATGACGTCGGCGGCTGCCAAGTTCAAGTTCGACTGGCCGTCGTCGTGCGCCAGAGAGAAATTGATGGCCTCGATCCGATTCTTATACTCTTCCGAATTGGCAATGTTATGGCTGCGGCCAATGGTATGGGTCGATTTGATGCCGAGTTCCTGCTCCAGCGGTTCGACGAACGTGTGGATCAGATCCATGTGCATCGCTTTTGACAGCCGTACCGCAGCTGAGAGTTCGGCCTTGACCATGGTCGAGAAGACAATTGGCAGCTTGCCGTCGGTTTCGAATGTTGCGTTAATGCGCTGAACCGCGTCGTGGACCTTGTCCAGCGTGTCGATGAACGGGAGGCGCACGTGTTTGAAGCGCAATTCAAACTGCGTCAGCAGGGAATGGCCGAAGGTTTCGGCGGTGATGCCGGTCCCATCAGAGATGAAGAAAACGGTGCGATTCGCTGGCGGCAGAGTGGGAGGCAGCATGTGGGTCCGAAAAATATCAGGAAAGGGAAGTCAAAAATCGACGGTCGGCAAGGCAAAAAGACATGGCTGGTTGTAAAATGGCGCGCAATATACTCGTCACTCCAACCATAGCAAGAATAACAAAAACACCGGCTGAGCGAAGCGACCGTGAAGATTTCCCATCATCAAAACAGAGGTAGTCATGTCCAGCGCAGTATATACAGGGCCGCAACGCGAGCCCAATCCGGAGGTCGCCTACGTCGTCCCGCTTGATCGCTTGCGGATGACCGACGTCGAGTCGGTCGGCGGTAAAAATGCTTCCCTCGGTGAAATGATCAGCCAACTGGCTGAAAGCGGTGTGCGCGTGCCCGGCGGCTTTGCCACCACCGCGCAAGCCTTCCGCGATTTTCTGGAAAACAGTGTCGACGGTGGTTCGACGCTGGCGCAGCGCATTGCCGAGCGCCTGGCGGCACTCGATATCGACGACGTGCGGGCCTTGGCGCAAGCCGGTGCCGAAATCCGCCAATGGATCGTCGATACTCCCTTCCAGCCACGGCTGGCGCAAGAAATAAGAGAGTCTTATCAAAGGCTTGTGGACGATTCTTCGGGTGAAATGTCATTCGCGGTCCGCTCCTCGGCAACCGCCGAAGATTTGCCGGATGCGTCTTTTGCTGGCCAGCAGGAAACCTTCCTGAACGTGATCGGCATCGACAACGTGCTGGACGCGATGAAGCACGTGTTCGCCTCGCTGTACAACGACCGCGCCATTTCCTACCGGGTGCACAAGGGCTTCATCCACGCCGAGGTGGCCTTGTCGGCCGGCGTGCAGCGCATGGTGCGCTCCGATGTCGGCGCCGCCGGCGTCATGTTCACGCTGGATACCGAATCGGGCTTTCGCGACGTAGTGTTCATCACCTCCAGCTACGGCCTGGGCGAAACCGTGGTGCAGGGTGCGGTCAATCCGGACGAGTTTTTCGTGCACAAGCCGATGTTGGAGCAGGGTAAGGCGCCAATCATCCGGCGCAACATCGGTTCCAAGCTGATCAAGATGGAGTTCACCAGCGAGGCCAAGGCCGGGCGCTCGGTCAAGACCGTCGACGTGCCGATCGAGCTGCGCAACCGCTATTCGCTGACCGACGCCGACATCGTCGAACTGGCCAAGTACGCGGTCACGATTGAGAAGCACTATGGCCGGCCGATGGATATCGAATGGGGCAAGGACGGCCGCGACGGCAAGCTGTACATCCTGCAGGCGCGTCCCGAAACCGTGAAATCGCAGCAAAAGCACAGCGACGCCCAGCAGCGCTTCACCTTGAAGGGCAGCGGCACGGTGCTGGCGGCGGGCCGCGCGATCGGCCAGAAGATCGGCGCCGGCCCGGTGCGCGTGATCCACGA
>DATJCV010000170.1:0-2599 GCA_035497775.1 Burkholderiaceae bacterium
GACCCAGTTGGCGCGCTCGCTCGACGCCGTGGTCGAGGATTGCGTGAACGCGGTCGGGGTCGACGTCAACACGGCCTCGGCGCCGCTGCTGGCGCGCGTCTCCGGCTTGAATTCGAGCGTGGCGCAAAGCATCGTCAGCTACCGCGACATGAAAGGCATGTTCGCCTCGCGCGCCGAGCTGCGCGCGGTGCCGCGGCTGGGCGACAAGACCTTCGAGCAGGCGGCGGGATTTTTGCGCGTGATGGGCGGCGACAATCCGCTCGACGCCTCGGCGGTGCACCCGGAATCGTATCCGCTGGTGGAAAAAATCCTGGCCGACATCCAGAAGGACGTGAAAGCTGTGATCGGCGACGGCAAGCTGCTGAAATCGCTCAATCCGGCCAAGTACGCGGATGAGAAATTCGGCGTGCCGACGATTTCCGACATCCTCAAGGAGCTGGATAAGCCGGGCCGCGATCCGCGCCCCGAATTCGTCACCGCCACCTTCAAGGAAGGCGTCGAGGAAATCCGCGACCTGCGTCCTGACATGATCCTGGAAGGCGTGGTGACCAACGTCGCCGCGTTTGGCGCCTTCGTCGATATCGGCGTCCATCAGGATGGGCTGGTGCATATCTCGGCGCTGTCGAATACCTTCGTCAAGGATCCGCACACGGTGGTGAAAGCCGGCCAGGTGGTGAAAGTGAAGGTGCTGGAAGTCGACGAAAAGCGCAAGCGCATCGCGCTCACCATGCGCTTGTCGGACACGCCGCCCGCGGCCGGCGCGCCGGCGCCGCAGCGCGGCGACCGCAACGACGCCAAGCGCCTGGCGCAGCACCAGCAACGGGCGGCGCAGCCGGTAGCCAACAATGCAATGGCGGCGGCCTTTGCCAAATTGAAATCATGATCCGCGGCTTAATACCATGGCATGATTGTCGGTTTGAGTGGGCGCAACCATCTTACATATAAGAGTATATGAATAATTCTGTTATTTTATAGCCGATAACAGGACATGCATGCAGGAGTATGCGCATCCCGGAAGACGCCGGCATAAAAGCCGGCGCGACGCAATGGGTCGCCGCCGACGCTCCGCTCCGGCGCTGCAGAATTGGCTCGCGCCGGAATAAAAAGGCCGGGGAAGGACAGCGCCGGGCGGCCATTTTTCCTATAATGGCAGTGTTAATCACAGCGAGGTAACTATGAGCGATGTCCAAGCCTGGATCAAGGAAACCGTAACCCAGCATCCGATCGTCCTGTTCATGAAAGGAACGGCCCAGTTTCCGCAATGCGGCTTTTCCAGCCGGGCGGTGGAGATACTGAAAGCCAGTGGCGTCGAAGGGCTGGTCACCGTGAATGTCCTGGATGACCCGGAAGTGCGCCAGGGCATCAAGGATTATTCGAAATGGCCGACCATTCCGCAGCTCTACATCAAGGGCGAGTTCGTCGGCGGCACCGACATCATGGACGAAATGTACAATTCCGGCGAATTGAAAACCCTGCTCGCCGCCTGAGCCCAGGCCAGTACCCCGCGCGATGACGGCCGGCACGGTAACGCCCCGCACGCGGCTGGTTATCGCCATCACCGGCGCCACCGGCGTTGCCTATGGCGTGCGGCTGCTGCAAGTGCTGCAACCGATGCCGGACATCGAAACCCACTTGGTGCTGTCGGATGCTGGCGTGTTGACGCTGCACCAGGAGCTCGACTGCAAGCGCAAGCAGATCGAGATGCTGGCCGACGTGGTGCACAGCGTGCGCGACATCGGCGCTTCGATCGCCAGCGGTTCCTTGCCGACACATGGCATGATCGTCGCACCCTGTTCGATGAAAACCCTGGCCTCGATCGCGCATGGCCTGTCCGACAACCTGATCGCGCGCGCCGCCGACGTGACACTGAAAGAACGGCGCCGGCTGCTGCTGATGGTGCGCGAAACACCGCTCAATCTAGCGCATCTGCGCAACATGACGGCAGTCACCGAAATGGGCGGCATCATCTACCCGCCGCTGCCCGGCTTCTACCATCGACCGCAAACGATTGCCGACATGATCGACCATACCGTTGGTCGGGTGCTGGATCTGTTCGCCATTTCCCATGACCTGGGGCCGCGCTGGACCGGCTTGAATGCCACGGAATAGCGAACCGAAGGCGCACTGACCGGGCTCGCTCAAGATCCGCGATGTATATCCCTGCATTGGCGCCTTTCAGCCACGGACAAGGCCATTCAGAAGCGGCCGTGGCCCGGTTGCGCGATGCCTCAGAACCCTGGCCCGAACCCGATACCGCTCCAGCCGCGTTGCACCATGTCAGTCGCCCGCTCCGATACCGACTTGAAGCCCGCATCCTGGACAGGAAAGGTTCCGGGGACGAACGGAAAAGCCAGCCAACCTTTCTCTTTCCGGCTACATTCGACTTGTACCCGTTTCGTTTAATGTATTGCTAGACAAGGCAAGTGAATTGCCCAGTTCCAACCGTATTTATTAACGGAAGCATAAAATGCACACGAAATTTTTAAGGATTTCTACGGTCGTCATGCTTTTGGCGGCCATCACCCTCACGTCTTGTGCAACCAGAACCAGCTACACGGACCTGTACGGGATTCCTGTGCCTGCAAACGGTTTTGCCGAC
>DATJCV010000171.1:0-25855 GCA_035497775.1 Burkholderiaceae bacterium
CGAAGCGGCTTGTATCAGACATGGAAATTCCTAATTTTTGGAGGTCAGGCGTGAGGACTTTTCAATGGCGCCGCGAATTTCCTCGATTGCCTTTTCAATTTCCGCCTCGTCGAATGCGTCCGCACTCTCAAGGTCGGCATGACGCGGCGCCTGGATGGTGGTTGTGACGGTGCCGATCGGCAGCGAATGGGTGGTAATCGTGGTGGCATCGTTCAGGCTGTTGCTGCCACCCTCCCACATCATCGCCAGCGCCGTCACATTGTCGCTGCTCTTGCCGGCGATGCCAACCGCCGTCTGCAGCAACTCCGGCACCGCACGCACGATCGTATTGTCCTGCAGCCGCTGCGCCAGAACATGATCCGGCAGTACCGACCACAAGCCGTCGGAGCACAGCAGGATCACATCGCCGCCCTGCAGGCTGGCGCGGCGCGAAATTTCGACGATCGGCATGTTGGGCGCGCCGAGGCAATTGAATAATTTGTTGCGGTCCGGATGGGTGGCGCGCTCGGACGGGTCAACCTTGCCCTGCGCGATCAGGGTTTCGATGCGCGAGTGGTCTCGGGTACGCGACAATATCTGGCCATCGCGCATCCAGTACAGGCGCGAATCGCCGCAGTGGGCCCAGAACGCGCTGTTGTGCTGGATCAGGCAGGCGACAATCGTGGTGCGCGGGGTTTCGGGAAGCTGGTTGATGGCGCGATAGCGATGGATTTCGTGGTGCGCGGCAAAAAAACTGTCTTCCAGAAAACGCTCGGGTTTCTTGATCTTGGGCGCCGCATGCTGCTGGAATAGAGAGCCGATGGTCTGCATCGCAATCGTTGCCGCGATCTCGCCTTGGATGTGACCACCCATGCCGTCCGCCAACAGCAGCAGCAAGGCGTCACGCGTGAAGCTGTAGCCCATGCGATCCTGATTGACCTTGCGGCCACCGATCAAGCTTTCCTGGTATACCGAAAATCGCATTGTATAAACGTGCTTGCGTGAACAGCTCTGTATTGTATTACAAGGTGTTTTCCTGGATCGTGTTGACGTTGATGCGTTTCTTGCCGATCGTGCCAAACAGCGCGCGCAACTTGCGCGACACCTTTTCCATGGCGTCGGTCGAAGGGTTGGCCGGCACCGGCCGCGTCAACGCCTTTTGCAACGCGAATACGCTTTGCGGGCGCTCCAGCGGATCGATCTTCAGGCAGGAGCGCACGACCTCGATCAATTGGGGAGAATAAATTCCCTCCAGTTTGAGGAAGTGCCCTTCCATGCGGTCGTTTTTCTTGCGCTGATCGGCCGCTTGCGGCGGCGCGCCGACCATGCAGGCGAAGATCGATGCGCCGATGCTGTAGATATCGGTCCACGGCCCGAGGTTACCGTTTTTTCCATACAGTTCGGGCGGCGCAAAACCGGGCGTGTACATCGGATACAGCTTGGGCAGGTCGGTTTGCAGGGTTTGGCGAGCGGCGCCAAAGTCGAGCAGGATCGGTGTGCCGTCCACCCGCAGGTAAATGTTGGCCGGCTTCAGGTCCAGGTGCAGCAACTTGTTGGCATGCACCTCGCGCAAGCCATGCAGCACCTGATTGAACATCTTGCGGATGAATTTTTCCGATATCAGCGGCTTCTCGCCTTTGTCGCGGCGGCGCAGGATCTGGTCCTGCAGCGAGCGCCCGGACTCATACACCATGACCATGTAGACGGTTTCATTGGCGCGGAAAAAATTGACGACACTGACCACGTTCGGATGGGCAATCCGGGCCAGCGCCCGCCCTTCCTCGAAAAAGCATTTGAGGCCGATACGGAAAGTGGCCAGGTTGTCGGCAGAGATGGCCGGGATCAATTCTCCCGGCTGGCGCAGCGCCAGCGAACTGGGCAGGTATTCCTTGATGGCCACCGCATTGCCATCCTCGTCGTAAGCAAGATAGACAATACTGAAACCGCCCGATGCAATCTTCTTTACAATGCGGTATCCGGCAATTTCGAGCCCGTCAGGCAAGGGAGCGTTATTTTGCGTGGCCATGTCGTTCCAACTGAATGTACGTGCGATTGTGTTGACAAATCACTGTTTTGTAAAGACAAAACCAAGGACTGAACTTTGACGATCTGTAGCATGACCGGTTACGCGGTCGATACGCGCGATACCGCGACCGGCACCATCACCATCGAAATCAAGAGCGTCAACTCGCGCTTTCTCGATTTGCAGTTTCGCATCAATGACGATTTACGGGCATTGGAGCCGATGCTGCGCGAAGCGATTGTGGCCCGTGTCGCGCGCGGTAAGGTCGAATGCCGGGTCAGCTTCGGCCGCAAGGATGCCACAGCCAGCGGTCATGCGCTGAATACGCGCCTGCTTGCCGCATTGGCCGACATGCAGGAGACGGTACGCCAACAGTTCAACCAGGCGGCGCCACTCTCGGTGCACGACGTATTGCGCTGGCCCGGCGTCATCCAGGAGGCCGAAATCGGACAGGACACGCTGCAGGCCGACGTCGCGCAAGTCTTGCAAGCCGCGCTGGACGCCTTCATCGACTCGCGCGCACGCGAAGGCGCGGCGTTGCAGGCGGCGCTCGAATCCCGCATCGATGCGATGGAAGCGATTGTGCAGCGCATTACTCCGCTGGTGCCGCAAGTGGTCGCCCAGTTTCAGCAAAAAGCGATCGAGCGGATGCAGGAAGCGCTGGGCCTGAATTTGCCAACCGAGTCCGCCGCCACCGCGAGCGTGACGCGCGAGGACGCCTTGGAGCGGATTCGCCAAGAGGTCATCCTGTATGGCATCCGAATCGACATCGCGGAAGAAGTATCGCGCTTGTCGGCGCATTTGGCGGAAACGCGCCATATCCTGAAAAAAGGCGGCCAGGTTGGCAAGCGGCTTGATTTCATGATGCAGGAATTGAATCGGGAAGCCAATACGGTCGGCTCCAAAGCTGCCATCAAGGATTTGTCCGATGCCTCGATGGAGCTGAAGCTCCTGATCGACCAGATGCGCGAGCAGGTGCAAAACCTGGAATAGGCTTGCGGCAACGCCAGCATACCCATCGCGATCCTTCCGCCGGCGCCGACCGCCTGCCGCTCGGCTGCGGCCATCTCCGGTAAGCGCAGCAAGGGGCGATAGCGGCTCCCGGGTTGGCTGGCGCAGTCGCACACGCGCCGACGGCGCCTTGCCATTAGCCGCATCCAGACCGATACTCCCTACACAGATGGCAAATCTCGTGCATATTCAGGTCATATTTGAAGCATACTCAACATTTAGTTGCATATGAGATTCAATATTCCATTCTCATATAAACAAACTAGATAAAAATTGTTGTCCGTTCAAGGCATACAAATTACAGTCCCGCCTGCTTGCAGTCGTACACCGTAAGGATAGGCGGACGACGAATTGACTCCGAGCGAAATCCCGACATTCCGCGACTCACCCTTGTTCCTTCCCGCCCTGTCCGTAACAGCAATCGCCAATGAAACTGTCATTCGAAAATATCAGTAAGCATTTTTCCAGCCTGCAAGTAGTCAACAATTTCTCGCGTGAAGTGAAGAGTGGCGAATTGGTGGCCCTGGTCGGTCCTTCCGGCTGCGGCAAGTCGACCTTGCTGCATATCGCCGCCGGCCTCGAGATGCCGAGCAGCGGCCGCATGCTGGCCAATGGCCAGCCAGTGCAAGGGCCGGATCCGGAGCGCACCCTGATGTTTCAGGAAAATGCGCTGTATCCATGGCAAACCCTGCTGCAAAACGTCGCCATGGCGCTGGAATTCCAGAAAATCGCGCGGCCCGAGGCGCAGCGGCAGGCGCGCGAATGGCTGGCCAAGGTCAACCTGCAGGGCTTCGAGAGCTATTACCCACATCAAGTGTCAGGCGGCATGCGGCAGCGTGCGGCCTTGGCTCGCGCGTTCATTTCCAATCCCAAGGTCTTGCTGCTGGACGAGCCGTTCGGCGCGCTCGACGCGCTGACCCGCATGACCTTGCAGGATGCGTTGCGCACCTTGATCCGGGAAACGCAGCCAACCGTCCTGCTGGTGACGCACGATGTCGATGAGGCACTGTTCCTGGCCGACCGTATCCTGGTGTTCAGTGCACGGCCGGCCACGGTGCTCAAGGAATTCAATCTGCAGCATCACGAAAAAACCCACGACTTGTCGGAGTTTGCGGCGATGCGGCGCGAGATCCTAGGGTTGCTGGGAATCCGCGCAGAACAAGACGAAATTGCAAAAACGCTAGAAGGAGCAGAAGCATGAAACTCGTACCGAAATTGTCGCGCTTGTTGATTCCGGCACTGGCGGTGTTCGCCATCGCCAGCCAGGCGGTCGCAGCCGAGAAGCTCAAGGTAGGCTACCTGCGGGTAATGGATGATGCGCAGGCAATCGCCGCCTACGAAGGCGGTTTCTACAAAAAACAGGGGCTGGATGTCGAACTGGTGGAATTCAAGTCCGGCACCGATCTGATCAAGGCCATCGTCGGCGGCCAGCTCGATACCGGCGTGCTGGGATTCACCAATGCGGTCGCTTGGGCTTCCAAAGGCGCCGACCTGAAAGTGGTGGGCGGAGCGCAGCACGGCTATCACGCCATCGTCGTGCGTGAGGATACCGGCATCAAGAATGTCGCTGGCCTGAAGGGCCGTACGCTCGCTTCGCAGGCGGAAGGGAGCACCGCCGATACCGTGCTGAAAGGCGTGGTGCTGAAGAACGCCGGCCTGAAACCCGACGACCTGACCATCATGGGCGTCAGCCCGCAAGTCGCGGTGCAGTCGCTGGTAGGCAAGCGCGTCGATGCCGCCTTCCTGTTCGAACCGCAGGCGCGGATTGCGCAACTGATCGCGCCGGTCAAGCAGATCTATGAAATCGGCGAAGTCTGGCCCTTCCCTTGCATGGTCGTCATCACGTCGGGCGAGACGCTGAAGAAGAGAAAAGACGCGGTGTGGAAATCGCTCGACGCCCAGCGCGAAGCGATCGATCTGCTGCAGAAAAACCCGGAGGCAGCATCGAAACTGATCGCCGGCTATTTCATTTCCGAACCGACCCTGAAAACCCTGAAACACGGTGACCTGCCGCGCGAAGACGTGATCCGCGACGCCATCAAGAGCCAGACTTTCAGCGCCGTGCTGACCACCAAGGAACAAGCCCGGATGCAGGAAATCGCCGATATTCTGCAGGCTCAGGGTTCGCTGAAAACCCGCGATGGCACGCCGTTCGACGTGAAAGGCATTGTCGATCTGAGCTGGCAGACGGATCGCAAGCTGTGACTGGCGTGACGCCACCGATTGCGGTGGCATTGCCGGTCGGCCGGCCGCTATAATCCGGCTCGACACCCGCATGAACCCGATGGCCGGCACCCGCCGGCCATCTTATTTTGATATTCGATGAGCACACAATTACACCTGTCCGGCTATCGCAAACGACTTGCCATGTTTCTGGCGATCCTGTTCATTCTGCTGTGCTGGCAAATCGCGGCCTGGATCCTGCCAGACTTCCTGATGCCCGGCGTACCTACGGTCCTGGCGCGCCTCTGGGACGACGTCCGCTCCACCGAATTTCGTCTGACATTGTGGAACAGCCTGATGCGGCTAGCGGGCGGCTACAGTGCGGCGCTGCTGTTTGGAATCGGCTTCGGCCTGATCGGCGCCATCTTGTTCTTCTTCCGCGAAGTACTGAAGTCGGCGATCATCATTCTGCAGTCAATCCCGTCCATCGCCTGGGTGCCCCTGTTCCTGATCCTGATGGGGTTCGGCAGCCTGCCCATCATTGTCGTCATCGCCCTCGCCGCTTTTTTCCCGGCCGCGCTGTCCGTGATGAATGCGACCGAAAGCGTGCAGCAAGTCCACGTTTCGGCCGCGCGCGTGATGGGCGCGTCGCGCTGGGACATGCTGAAACGGGTGTACCTGCCCGCGGTGATGCCGGAATTGATCACCGGTGCCCAACTGGCGTTCGGCAATGCATGGCGCGCATTGATTTCAGCCGAAATGCTGATCGGCTTCGGCAAGGGGCTGGGGCGTTCGCTGGCTTACGCCGGCGAAACCGCCGACATGATCGGCGTCATGGCAAACATCGTGACGATTGCAATCCTGGCCGTGCTGATCGATCAACTGATCCTGGAAAATCTGAAGCATCGCTTGCTACGGTATCAGTACGTTTGATCATGAAACGACCGTTTTTCCCCCAACTATCGGCGCTACCCTGGCTCGTGATGCTGGCCGCCCTGGCCGCCCCCGGCGCAGCCGCGATCGCCGACAGCAGCCTGGCGGCACGCGCCAAACAGCATGGGACCTTGACGGTAGGGGTTGATTTTCCGCCCGTGCCCTATATTGCCGGCACCAAATTCCGCACTCCGGAGGGAATCGACCACGAACTCGCGCTCGACCTCGCGCGCCGCCTGCAAGTGCCGCTAACGACGCGCCGCGCCACCCCTGATCAGCGTGGCGCGCTGCTGGGCAGCGGCGCAGTCGACGTGCTGCTGGTGGCCTTGCCTGATAACGACCCGCTGTATCGCTCGGCGATGGTCGTGCCAACCGGCTATGCCGCCGGGCCGATGGCGATCATGCGTACCGACACCACCATCAAATCCTGGCCCCAGCTGAAAGGACGCGTCGTCTGCGTTGCCGAAGGCAGCCTGCACGCCGGTACCGCCGCGGCCGAATATGGTGCCATCGAGCAGCGCTACCGAGCGCCTGCCGATGCCTTGCTGGCGATGCGCATCGGCGAGTGCGACGCCGCGGTCCATGACAGCAGGATGCTGGAAGAGCTGATCAAGCTGCCGGAATGGAAGAAATTTTCTGCCCGCCTGCCGACTGGCCGGCGCCAGTCGCTGGTGCTGGTGGCTCCGCGCGGCGATATCCAGACTGCGCGTTTCTTGAAACAAGTGATCGAGGAATGGCGCAGCAGCAAATACTTCAGCCAGATCCAGGCGAAGTCGGTACGCAACATTGCCTTTGAAGTGTATTTGGACCAGAACGTCCCGGACTGTCACTAACGCTGGCCTGCTGATAAAATTTCATCTTTGGCGCACGGCGCTGGATCAGCAGCAAAGCGCTTTGCTCTTGCTTCATACCGCAGGTAGTATTTTTTATGTGGCATATTTCGCCTGCGGAAATTGCCGATTTTTTGCTATACTCCCTATAAATCCGAATTTACGAGGGTCGACCAGATATCTTGGCGACGCCCTGCCGTCAATAATTTTTCCAATCGCCTCACTCAAGGATTTCGATGCCCCATGCCAACGCCTCTGCCGGCAGCCTGTTCATGGTCGTGGCGCCTTCCGGCGCCGGCAAATCCACCTTGGTCAATGCCCTGCTGGCACAGGACCCTTCCATCAAGTTGTCGATTTCGTACACCACGCGCGCGCCGCGCACCGCCGAACAGGACGGCCGCGAATACCACTTCACCTCGGTCGAGGATTTTCTGGCGCGCCGCCAGCGCGGAGAATTCCTCGAATCGGCCGAGGTGCACGGCAACTACTATGGCACTTCGCGCCTGCAGATTGCCGACCGGATGAAGGCTGGAACCGATATACTTTTGGAGATCGATTGGCAAGGGGCGCGTCAGGTGAAAAAACAGTTTCCGGACGCGGTCGGCATTTTCATCCTGCCGCCCTCGATCGCAGCCCTGGAAGAGCGCCTGCAAAAGCGCGGCCAGGACGAACCGCAAGTCATCACGCGCCGCATTCTGGCCGCCGGCGGAGAAATCGCGCATGCGCCTGAGTTTGAATATGTTATTATTAATCAAGAGTTTGCCACCGCTTTATCAAGATTGACTGCAATTATCCAGGCTACCCGCTGCAGGTTTTCACAGCAAGCAGCGCGCCACGCCTCTTTGTTTGCCCAATTGGGCATTCACGCAAAATCCAGCTAACCCGTATTCAGGAAAACATATGGCTCGCATCACCATCGAAGATTGTCTCAAGCAAATCCCTAATCGCTTTCAACTGACCCTGGCAGCCACCTACCGCGCACGCCAGCTGTTGCAAGGCCACACTCCCAAAGTCGACGCCAAGGACAAACCGACTGTCATCGCACTGCGTGAAATCGCTGCCGGTAAAGTCGGGATCGAAATGCTGAAAAAGGTCCCTGCATAGGGACACATCAGCGCCGCGCCGCCGCCGATATCGTCCGAGCATGATCGTGACTCCCACGGATTCAACCCAGCCGGCGGCAGGCGGGACGCCGGTACGACGGCGTTCACGCAAAACCAAATCCGCAGATCCCGCGACCGTCACCACAGGCGCCGGTGCGCCAACGCACGTGGCATCGGTTGCCCAGCTAAGCGCCAAGCTGGTCGAATACCTGACGCCGGACGAGTTAAAGCAGGTCAAGCAGGCCTATCGCTTCTCCGATGAAAAACACCTGGGGCAGATGCGGGCTTCGGGTGAACCGTATATCTCGCACCCAATCGCGGTAGCCGAAATCTGCGCCGACTGGAAACTCGACGCCCAGGCCATCATGGCCGCCCTGCTGCATGACGTGATGGAAGATCAGGATGTCCAGAAGGACGAATTGATCGAGCGTTTTGGCGCCCAGGTGGCGACACTGGTGGATGGCTTGTCCAAACTGGACAAGCTGGAATTCCAGAGCCAGGTGGAAGTCCAGGCAGAAAATTTTCGCAAGATGCTGCTGGCCATGGCGCGCGACGTGCGCGTGATCCTGGTCAAGCTGGCCGACCGCCTGCACAACATGCGGACGCTGGGTGCGATGGCGGCGGAGAAAAGACGCCGGATTGCGCGCGAAACGATGGAAGTCTATGTGCCGATTGCGCATCGACTGGGCTTGAACAACATCTATCGCGAATTGCAGGACCTGGCTTTCGCGCATCTGTACCCGCTGCGGTATAAAACCCTGAACAAAGCGGTGAAGGCAGCGCGCGGCAACCGGCGGGAAGTGGTGAGCAAGATCCTGGACGCGGTCAACAGTACGCTGGCTGCTGCCAGCATCGAGTCGCAAGTGTATGGCCGGGAAAAGACGCTGTACGGAATTTACCGCAAGATGCGCAACAAGCACCTGTCGTTCTCGCAGGTGCTGGACGTCTATGGTTTTCGCGTGGTGGTCGACAGTTTTGCCAATTGCTATGTCGCGCTCGGCACCCTGCATGCGATGTACAAGCCGATGCCCGGCAAATTCAAGGATTACATCGCCATTCCGAAGCTGAACGGCTACCAGTCGCTGCACACGACATTGATCGGCCCCTACGGCACGCCGGTCGAATTTCAGATCCGCACGCAGGAAATGCACCGGGTAGCGGAATCCGGAGTAGCCGCCCATTGGTTATACAAGAACGAGGACGGCAGCCTGACCGACCTGCAACAGCGCACCCACGCCTGGTTGCAGTCATTGCTCGACATCCAGAAGCAAACCGGGGATTCGGCCGAGTTTCTGGAACACGTGAAGGTCGATCTATTTCCGGATTCGGTGTACGTCTTCACCCCCAAGTCGGAAATTATCGCTCTGCCGCGCGGCGCCACCGCGCTCGACTTTGCCTACAACATCCATACTGACATCGGCGACCAGACCATCGCTGCCAAGATCAACCACGAGCAATCCGCGTTGCGCACCGAATTGCGTAATGGCGACATCGTCGAAATCATCACATCGCCGACCTCACGGCCGACTCCGACCTGGCTTTCCTTCGTGCGCACCGGCAAGGCGCGCTCCGCTATCCGGCATCATTTGCGCACGGTGAACCTGAGCGAGTCGCTCGACCTCGGCAAACGGCTGCTGGCACAGGCGCTGGTTGCCCTCAACCTGAATCCGGCACTGGCGCCCGAACTGGTGGACAAGCTGCTGAAGGAGTCGAGCGCCAAGTCGCTTGATGAGCTGTATACCGACATCGGCATTGGCAAACGCATGGCAGCGTTGGTGGCAAGGCATATCCACGGCATGCTCGACAGCGAATCGCCTGCGCCGGCAGCTGCCGCGGCGACGGGCGGCCCACTGCCAGCGAAGCTCGATCCCGTCGTGATTGACGGCAGCGAAGGCACGTCGGTGCAACTGGCGCCATGCTGCCAGCCGATCCCGGGCGACAAGATCATTGGCCAGTTGAAACGCGACCAGGGGCTGATCGTCCATACCGAGGATTGTTATCTGGCCAAGCGCCAGCGCACCAAGGAGCCGGAGCGCTGGATTGAAGTCGCCTGGGCCCAGAGCCTGAACCGGCGCTTTGACTGCCGGCTGAAGATCCTGGTCAGGAACGAAAAAGGGATCCTGGCTCGGGTTGCGGTCGAAATCGGCGAATCGGACGCCGACATCACCTACGTCAGCATGGACGATGACAAGGATCCGATGATGACGCAAATCATCTTCACGATTCAAGTCGAAAACCGGATCCATCTGGCACGCCTGATTCGCAACGTACGCGCTATCAGCGCCGTCGCCCGGATTTTGCGCGACCGCAGCTAGGCCGGCCTTATGCGACGTGGGTGTGCTGGCGCAGCCGGCGCAAGGCAAGCCAGACGCCGGCCGCAATCAGCGGAATCAACATACCGGTAGCGATGTCCGGATTGATCGGCCACCCGGCCGCCTTGACTGCCTTGCCGGCGTAATTGAACAATCCCACCAGGTAATAGGAAATCGCCGCCACCGACAAGCCTTCCACCGCCTGCTGCAGACGTATCTGCTGCGCCGCACGCGCATTGAGCGATTGCAAAATCTTGCGATTCTGCTGTTCCTGCACGATGCCAACCCGAGTACGCAACAGATCGTTGGTATGCGCAATCCGTTTTGCCAGGGCTTCCTGGCGCTGCGCGATCGCTGCACAGGTATTCATGGCCGGCGCCAAGCGACGATCCATGAATTCGCCGATGGTCGGCACTCCTTCGATGCGGATTTCATGCAGCTCTTCGATGCGTGCGCGCACCAGCCGGAAATAGGCCTGCGACGCCGCAAAGCGATAGCTGCTGTCGAGTGACAACTTCTCGATTCGCGCCGCCAGGCCGGTAATATGGCGCAGCAACGCCTGTTCATCGTCGGCATTCTCCGGCGCACCGGCAATCGCCTGATCGGCATCGACCATGGCTGCGGTCAAGCGCGCCAATTCGCCTTCGATCGCGTTCAGCATTGGGGTCGATTGCTGCGCCAGCGGCAAGCCAAGCAAGGCCATCATGCGGTAGGTTTCAATTTCCAGAATACGCTGTACCAAGCGCGCCGCCTGCTGTTCATGCGAGCCGACGTCGCGCACCACGAAGCGGTTGAAACCATCGGCATGAATTCGGAAATCGGTCCAGATCTGCCCGCCTTGCGCCATTCTGCCGGCAGCCAGCGCGTTATCCTCGAACACCTGCAGCAATTCTGCATCCGGCGTATCGATTGCCGCTGCGTGCTGGTCCAGCACCAAGTGGGCCGCCACCATGATCTTGCCCTGCAGCGCTTGCAGCCATTGTTGCGGCAAATGCGTAACCGGAACTTGCGCAAATGCGGCATCGATCGACAGCGGCTGTGCGTGCGCCTGTGCAAAGGTATAGGTGGCGAATTCAGTGTGACATTCCCATTTCAGCCGGAAGCGCCCGAAATCATGGAAAAAATACTTGGCGTCGCTGCCCGGCCCGGCCACGCCGAAATGCGCGCACAATGCGCTCAGCAACCGCTGTTGAGCATGACTGTTGTCAGACGCCGGATCGGCGCCATGGCTGACATAGACTGCGAAATGCGTGACGCTTTCCGACGCCGTCAGACGCAGCGGTGGACGAGAGTGCACTTCGGCTGCCAGCGGCACCCGCAGCGGATGATTCAGGCTTGAATAGACAATCGGCATGGGCGAGGAACACGTTATTTTTATTCAGATGACTGGCTATCCGCTTCTCACTCGCTGGCAAGCTGCCCGCTGCCGTTGTGGGCCGGCAAATCAGCCACAACCAGCGCCTGGATCGCAGGGCGTCACGGAACAATAAAGACAGGATAGAAAAAGACGGTCGGATAGTGTAACAAACTACCCTGCGGCAGGATATTCCACCGCTAGAATTTCCAGTTCATCCATGCCAGCGGGTGTCCGCAATGCGACAACGTCACCCTCATGTGCCTTGGTCAGAGCGCGCGCCACAGGAGAAATCCAGCTGATCTTCCCATTCAGAGGGTCCAGCTCGTCAATCCCGACGATGGTGACCCTGTGCTGCTCTCCAGCCTGATTGGCATAGGTGACGGTGGCGCCAAAAAAAACCTGGTCACCGCCATGATGGGCGCTCGGGTCGACCACCTCGGCCAGATCCAGACGTTTGGTCAAAAACCGGATGCGCCGGTCGATTTCGCGCAGACGGCGCTTGCCATAGATGTAGTCGCCGTTTTCCGAGCGGTCGCCGTTCGAGGCAGCCCAATGCACGATGCGCACGACCTCCGGCCGCTCGACGTCGATCAAGCGCAGCAATTCATCCTTGATGTGCTGGTAACCGGCCGGCGTGATGTAATTTTTGGTGCCTGGAGGAATTGCCGGCAATGCCACGTCGAGCTCGTCGTCCGCGTCATCGCTCTCTTTTACGAATGCCTTGTTCATGGCATTCATTGTAGCCTCGAACCGGCAGCCGGACTGAAACCCGGCGGCGCCTACATTTCGCCGGCTAGCCCGCGGCGCGCGAAATAGTATCGCTCCACTCAAACGCCGCTAATTCAAGCTGGTACAAATCCTCAGTCGACAATCGGAGTTTGTGCAGCATCGGCACCAGCAGCGGTCCGGCTTCTTCGATTCGTTCTATGTATTCGACCAGTTTCAGCATATCGCCATATAAGCCATTGCGCTGAAGCAATGCATCGCTGACGCTATCGGCCACTGAAATCTGCTCCAGGATTTTTTCCATCGACGAATCGAACAGGGTATCCATGAGCGACATGATGCCGACCGTAAAGGCAATGTCGGC
The DNA here is from genome assembly GCA_035497775.1 of Burkholderiaceae bacterium. Taxonomy (GTDB): domain Bacteria; phylum Pseudomonadota; class Gammaproteobacteria; order Burkholderiales; family Burkholderiaceae_D; genus DATJCV01. Next base: position 12,802 of record DATJCV010000171.1, read on the forward strand.
CACATTGCGCTGACCAGGATAGATTTTTTCGGCGATCAGCTCCAGCAGCTTGCCCCGCGTAGTCGCCAGTATCAGCAATGGGGACATGAATCCTCTGCCCTTGCCGCGGTCGGTGTATAGGAGTATCTGCAGCCAGCGCTGCAACTGCCGTCGCCCCAGCAAGATCAGTGCCTGGCCGAGCGAATCGATCCGCTGCGATAGACCAAACGCCGGCGTATTGGCCAGCCGCAGCAAGGTCAGACCGAGCGATACGTCCTGCTTGATGCAGGCTTCGATTTCCCGGGTTTCGGCATCGGTAATGATCAAGGCCATCAACTGCATGATGGTCAGTTGTGACGGTGACAGCTTTTTCCCGGAGAGGATTCCGGGCCGGGCAAAATAATAACCCTGGAAATAATGGAAACCCAGATCCAAGCATTCCTGAAACCGCTCGACGGTTTCCACTTTTTCCGCCAGCAGGGTTTTCCCCGCTTGCATGAAATGATTCGCTAAACGGGCCAAGGTGGCCGAGTCCATGTCCATCACATCAATCTTGATGGTATTGACCAGAGGCAGCAATTTCTGCACATCGACGGAGTTGGCGACGACATCATCCAGCGCGAACGAAAATCCTGCCTCTGTCAGTTTTGCCACGCGCTGAATCAGCGCAGGCGTGACCGTGACCGTTTCAAGAATCTCCAGAATAATTTTATCTGGCGGCAAGAAATTGACGAAATCGCTCATCAACACGGCCGCGTCCACATTGACGAAGCCCAGCGAATCGCCGATGACGTTTTCCAGACCCAGCTCGGCTGCATGCGCGATCACGGAAGCGGTGGCTGCCAGATCGTCCGTGACGTTGGCGCTGTCGATGGCGGCACTGCGAAACAGGAGTTCGTAGGCGACCAGGCCCTGCTTGCGATCCAATATCGGCTGGCGGGCGAGGAAAAAATCCTTGACGCGTTGGCTTTGTCCAGCAGCATCGAGCATTTTATCGGTCATCATCGAATGGGTAGTCTATGCTTGGCCCATGCCTGTTGAAGGCGCTAGCCTGGCTCTCAATCAGTCTGCGGTGAATGTACCGGCTCTATTTGCTGCAATGAATCGATTGTACGCCTCTGTCCTTTACATTTCTAAAAAACAACAATGGTCGAAAACCGGGAGTAACTCAGCGCAACATTTTCTTGCGACCAACGGTCGTCACCGGCTGGCCAGACTCCAGGGTAAAGCCTGCTCCGGCATCGGTGCCTAGCGTCTTCACCAGCCATGGCATCAGTTCGCGCAACATCGGCTCCAGCGTCCATGGTGGGTTGAGGATGAACATGCCGCTGCTATACAGGCCAAAGCCATCCGGCGACGGCGTGCTGATCGTCAGCGTGACGTTCAGCCAGCTACCGGCATCCAGCCGTTTCAGTCGCTCCGGCAATTGACGCGATTCCATTCGCTGCAACACGGGGTACCAGACTGCATAGGTGCCGGTCGCAAATCGGCTTAATGCGTCTTGCAGTGCGTTCCGCACCCGCCGGTAGTCGCCCTTGTCTTCATACGGCGGGTCGATCAGTACCAGGCCGCGGCGCGACGGCGGTGGCAGCAGCGCCTTGAGGCCAGCGAAGCCATCGCCCTTGTGCACCATCACGCGTGAACCCCGCCCCGCCGGATGTTGCCCCTGGGCTGCGGCGTGCGCCTCCAGCTTGCGAAAATTATCGCGCAAGATCTTGCTGTCGCTCGGATGCAGCTCGAACAGGCGCAGGCGATCCTGTGCGCGCAAGATCTTGTCGGCGCAATACGGCGATCCGGGGTAATAGCGCATTTTCCCGCTCGGATTCAAGCCTTTGATCAAATCGACATAATGCGCCAGCGGCGCCGGTAAATCCTTGCGGTCCCACAGTTTGCCGATGCCGCTGTCGTATTCCGCGTTCTTGGAGGCATACGGGCCGTCCAGCGCATACAGGCCGGCGCCAGCGTGAGTATCGATGTACATCACCGGCGTGTCTTTTTGGCCGAGATACTGCAACAGCGCGATGGTGACGACGTGTTTCAGGACGTCGGCGTGATTGCCCGCATGGAAGGCGTGGCGGTAGCTCAGCATAAGAAATTTTATAAAGTGAAAAATCAGGAAGGCGCTCATTCTAACAAGCGAACGGCGATAGCCTGCATGGGACGTGCAACACTCGACAACCGGCGCCAACAAAAAAGCCGCACCCTCGTGAGGTGCGGCTTTTCGATCATCAGACCAACGTCTTCCCCATCCTACGGGGTATCAGCTTGCTTCGATCAGGCGACTTTCTGTTCAAAAAACTGTTCGTCTTCGGTCGAGCCATGCAGGGCCGTGGTCGACGACTGGCCTTGCTGGATCGCCTGCGTCACGGCATCGAAATAGCCGGTACCGACCTCGCGTTGGTGCTTGACTGCGGTGAAGCCCTTGTCAGCGGCGGCGAATTCAGCTTCCTGCAGTTCGACGAAAGCGGACATCTGGTTGCGGGCATAGCCGTGCGCCAGGTTGAACATCGAATAGTTCAGCGCATGGAAGCCGGCCAGCGTGATGAACTGGAACTTGTAGCCCATGGCCCCCAGTTCCTTTTGGAATTTGGCAATGGTGGCGTCGTCCAGGTTTTTCTTCCAGTTGAACGACGGCGAGCAGTTATACGCCAGCATCTTGCCAGGGAACTTGGCATGCACCGCTTCGGCGAATTTTTTCGCGAATGCCAGATCAGGCTTGCCGGTTTCGCACCACACCAGGTCGGCATACGGCGAATACGCCAGCGCGCGTGAAATTGCCTGGTCGATGCCGGGGCGGGTCTTGAAGAAGCCTTCCACGGTGCGTTCACCGGTGCAGAATTCCTTGTCGTTGTCGTCCACGTCCGAAGTCAGCAGATCGGCCGCTTCGGCGTCGGTACGGGCAATCACCAGCGTCGACGTGCCGGAGACATCGGCCGCCAGACGCGCCGCGTTCAGCTTCTCGACCGCTTCGCGGGTCGGCACCAGCACCTTGCCGCCCATGTGGCCGCATTTCTTGACCGATGCCAGTTGGTCCTCGAAGTGCACGCCGGCGGCGCCGGCTTCAATCATCGACTTCATCAATTCGTAGGCGTTCAGCACGCCGCCGAAACCAGCTTCGGCGTCGGCCACGATCGGCGCGAAGAAATCGATGTCGCTCTTACCTTCCGACCACTGGATCTGGTCGGCGCGCTGGAACGTGTTGTTGATGCGCTTGACCACCATCGGCACCGAATTGGCCGGATACAGCGACTGGTCGGGATACATTTCACCAGCCAGATTGGCGTCGCCGGCCACTTGCCAGCCCGACAGGTAAATCGCCTTCAGACCAGCCTTGACTTGCTGCATCGCCTGGTTGCCGGTCAAGGCGCCAAGCGCATTGACGAACGGTTCGTTGTTGACCAAGTTCCACAGTTTCTCGGCGCCGCGCTTGGCCAGCGTGTGTTCAACCTGCACCGAACCGCGCAGACGGACTACATCCTCGGCGGTGTAATTGCGGGTGACGTTCTTCCAACGGGGATTTTCAGCCCAGTCCTTGGCCAGGGCTTGCACTTGCTGTTCGCGGGATGCCATGAATGATTCTCCTTGATGAGTAAATAATTCCGTGATTCGGGATTTCGGCTGTAGCAACTCAAAACCAATGATTGAAGCATATGCCGTTTTTTGCGAGGCAACAAGGTCTTATATAAGACATATAAGTAAATTTATTCTTTTATTTTTCAATTACTTATAGTGATTTTTTTGCGATGTGGTATGACATTCACGAAAATGAAATGCATAAATGATGCTCCGCATGGCGATTTACCATAATACGAAAAGTTAGCTTCGAATGATGAAATTCAGATGGGCAACAAGGAGATGACCGAGGCTTCGCCCTGGTCTCATGGTGAGCCGAAACGCTGGCGCGCCATCAAGCCGAAGCCTTGGCGTGGCCGCGCTGCGCCAGTGGCGAGCGCCAGGCGCCACGGCGGTGAGAAACATTTTTCCCTGCGCCGGCCTCGGCGCAATCGCTTGGTTATTGCCGCGCGCCTGCTCAGGCACGTACCGCCAGCGTTTCCTGCATCAGTTGCGCCACCAGTTCGGCGGCGTGCATGCCAGGAGTACGAGCGCGCGACATGCCGGCTGCCTGTCCGGCCCACAAGGACAGATACTCGGGACGGTTGGCTGCGGCGGCCGCTTTACGTATTTCGCCAGTCAATGCGTTCTGGACCGGATACGGCGGCAAACTGGCTTCATGCGGCATCATGCGGCGCATATACTCATTAACGATGCCGCGCGCGTAGCGTCCGGAAAAGCTGCGTGTGATGCGCGTCGAGGTATCCTGGGCGCTGCGCAGAAGTGCCTTCCAGGCAGCGTGGCTGGCCGACTCCGCACAGGGAAGGAAGGCGGTGCCCAGCTGCGCGGCCTGCGCACCCAATGCCAGCGCGGCGGCAATGCCGCGCCCATCCATGATGCCGCCGGCCGCGATCACCGGCAGCCGGACCGCGTCCACCACTTGCGGCACTAGCGCCATAGTGCCAATCATGCTTTCTTCGGCGCGGCCGATGAAAGTGCCGCGATGGCCGCCCGCCTCGGCGCCCTGCGCGCAAATGAAGTCGGCGCCATTGTGTTCCCAAGCCAGGGCCTCGGCGACATTGGTGGCGGTGCCCATCACCAGGCTGCCAGCGGCGTGCAGCCGTTCGATCGCCGTCGCATCCATCAAACCGAAGGTGGCGCTGACCAGCGGCACCTTGAGCTCGACCACTGTCGCCAGTTGCTCGTCGAAGTCCTCGCTGTATTTGGCCGGCGGCGTCGCTGGCGGCAGCCCGAGTTCGGCGCGGATCGGATTCAGCAACGCAAATGCGACTTCGAGTTCAGCCGCGCTTGGCGCCACCGGTTCAAGCACGAACAGATTGACGTTAAACGGCTTGGCGGTCTGCTCCCGGATCGCCGCCACGCCGGCGCGGATCGCCTGCGGCGCCAGGGTGCCGACCGCGAACGAACCCAGGCCGCCGCTATTCGCGACGGCGACAGCCAGCGCCACGGTAGAAGCCCCGGCCATCGGCGCCTGGATCAATGGGTACTCGATACCGATTTGTTGGGTGAAGGCTGTGGCAAGTGGCTGGGGCATGGCGTGCTCCGGATGGGTTGTGATGTTTGCATTTTAAGACAAGCGGCCAAGCCGGCAGGCGCCAAGCGGACGCGCATCGGCGCCATAAGCGAGATGCAAGCAAGCACGCACGACCGTTCGCTTTTAGAATGGCAACGGTACAGGTGCAGGCTTCGCTCGCAGGCCGCCCTCTTCTACCTTTATCCTCTGGAGAAATGAATGGCCACCAATGAAAAAATCCTGGCCGAATGGAAAGCCCGGGAGGCCGTCGTGCGGGCAAGTCTGGCGGCACCCGGCGTCGCCACCGTCGAGCAGATGAAAGCCTGCAGCGGCATGGAATTCTTGCAACGCATCTGGGACGGCGAATTGCCGTCGGCGCCCATCAGCCACACGCTCGATTTCGTCGCGGTCGAAGGCGAACCGGGACGCATCGTGTTCCAGGGCACGCCCGGACGCCAGCACTACAACCCTATCGGCAGCGTGCATGGCGGCTATTTCTGCACCCTGCTCGACTCGGCGGTCGGCTGCGCCGTGCAATCGATGCTCCCCAAGGGAATGGGCTACACCACGCTGGAACTGAAGGTCAACCTGGTCCGTGCGCTGACCGACAAGACCGGTCCGGTACGCGCCGAAGGGAAAGTGATCCAGGTCGGTAGCCGCGTCGGCACCGCCGAAGGGCGCATCGTCGACGTCGACGGCAAGCTGTACGCGCATGCCACCACCACCTGCCTGATCTTCGCCTTGCCCTAGAGCGTGCCGCTCAGTGCATATTCAGCAGCCAGAAACGGATTTTCCGGTCGCCATTGCGCGCGCCCTCCCACACCACCCGGCTTGGCGAACTGGCGACCAGCGGCGGAACATGGATGGCTGAACCCTGCACCAGCAGCCATGGGCAAGCCGTGTCGAACCCGTGTTCGAGGCGCTGGGTAATGGTGCCGTTCACGTAATGCAGCATGGCGCGTTCCGATTCACCCATATTCATGCTGGCCAGGCAGGCGGCGTCGGGCGATACCGAATGGCGCAGGCTGACAAAAGCCGAACGGTAGCTCTTGCCCTCGTTGATCCAGGGCAGCCATAGGGTCATGGTCAGCCCCCACAGCAGGCTGAATCCGATAGCCAAGCTGGCCACCGCGCTGCTGCGATTGCGAATCGTACTCGCCGCCAGCAGCAGCGCGGCAATGCTGATCGCGACCGCCATCGCGATCTGCCAGAACGAGAGCGGCATCGGAAAATGGCTCGGCAGATGCCGCTGCAACCAGGCCAATTGCGGCGTGACGCCGCTGGACAACATGCGCCACCAGCCGCGCCAGATCAATATCCCCAGCACCAGTACCAGCGACAGCAGGCCCCAGGAGACCCGTCGGTTCAGGGCGGCGGGCAGGCTGAGCGCAGCAGGCGTTGCCATGATCGCCAGCGGCAGCAGCAGCGGCAAGCCGTACATGGCACGCGCACTGGCGGCACTGAACAGTATCGTGGCAATGACGGCCATCATCACCATGCATAGCTGCAATGCTGGCTGCCGAAGAATCCCGCCCGGCTCGCGCCATTTCAGGTACAAGGTATAGACGGCCAGCGGCAGCACCGGGAAGGTCAACCACGGAATGTTGCGCAGCCAGAAGCCTTCCTTATGCGGCGCTCCCAGCAAGGGTACGGCAAAGCCGAGATAGCGGCCGACGTTGTTGAGCCAGAACCAGTCCATGAACAATTGCGGCGAGCGCAGATACAGCACCACCGGCCACACCAGCAGCCACGGCAGCACCGCCGCCAGCGCGATGCCGCAATTGCGCCAGTAGGCCGGCGTGCGCCATTCGCGGAAGCACAGTGGCAGGATCGCGCAGGTCAGCCCCATGACCGTCGGCGCCAGCACGCCTTTGGACAAGAAGCCCATGCCGACGCCGCAGCCGAGCAGGAGTCCGAATTTCCAGGAACCGTCCCGGGCGCCGGACACACCGAGGAAGGCCACGGCGAAACCGGCCAGCAGCGCGATATCGGTCTCCATGATATGCGCGTGAAACAGCAGGCCGGCGCTGCTCATCAGAGCGATCGCCGTCATCCGACCGCCGTGTTCGCCCCACCATAGTCGGCCGCAGCGCTCGATGCACCACAGTGTCGTTAGCGTGAAAAAACCGCTGGCCAGGCGCGCCGCGTCATGCAACGGCAGCGGCGGCGACAGCAGCTTGGCGAACAGCAGCGCGACCCAGTAGAACAGCGGCGGCTTTTCCATGAACGGCTCGCCGGCCAGCATCGGCACCAGCCAGTCGCCCGACTGCAACATGCTGTAAATGATGCCGAACACATAGGTTTCATCCTGCTTCCAGGGGTCGTGCCCAACCAGGCCGGGAATCGCATACAGCACCACCAAAACCACCAAATAAAACTTGGGCAAGCGCATAACCACAACAAGAGGAGTTGAATTAAAGATAAGCCAGCAATTGTAACAAGGAGTAACAGTGCCGTGCGGAAAAAATCCCCCTACTCTTGGTAACGCCATTGATTTTTCGAGCCGTATCATCCGTTTTAAAGCGCGCGAATTGGTCGCAATCGCATATGCAAACTACTTTTTATAACTTAATTACATATAAGGAAGCTGGTAAACTCTGCCTCATCCTGCTTGAGAACGAGCGATATCCCGGCAATGGCTGCCTGCTGCGGCAATGGCTGAGCTAACAGATTCATATACTCCTGCAATTAACACCAACTCTGGAATATAAACAAATAGAAAAACACAGATACTCCTTGTTTTTCTAGTGAAGCAGAATTTCCTGATGTGATTTTTCCCCATCCAACGCCGTGATCCGCATAGAACAAATCCACAAAACCTACCAAGTCGACGGCCGCGCCATTCCCGCGCTGTCCGACATCAGCCTGAACATCGGCAAAGGCGAGATCTTCGGCATCATCGGCCGCTCCGGCGCCGGCAAGAGCACGCTGATACGCACGCTGAACCTGTTGGAACGCCCTTCAAAGGGCAGCATCTTCGTCGAAGACGCAGACATCACCCGCTTCGACAGCAATCAGCTGCTGCACTTGCGGCAGCGCATCGGCATGATCTTCCAGCACTTCAACCTGCTCAACGCCAAGACGGTGGCCGCCAACATCGAGTGGCCGCTGAAGATCACCGGCAAATACTCGGCCGCCGAACGCGCCGCCCGCGTGACGGAACTGCTGGAACTGGTGGGCCTCGCCGAGCACCGCGACAAATATCCGGCCCAACTGTCGGGCGGGCAGAAGCAGCGCGTCGGCATCGCCCGCGCGCTGGCCAATACCCCCCATCTGCTGCTGTGCGACGAGGCGACCTCGGCGCTCGATCCGGAAACCACGCAGGCGATCCTGCGCCTGCTGCGCGACATCAACCGCAAGCTGGGCCTGACCATCGTCCTCATCACGCACGAGATGCAGGTGATCCGCAGCATCTGCGACCGCGTCGCGGTGATCGAAGCCGGCCGCATCGTCGAGTCGGGCGACGTGGCCGAGGTATTCCTGCATCCGCAGCACCCGGTCACGCGCGGCATGGTCGCGGAAAGCGATCCCTTCGCCGCAGACGCGCCGGCCTTGCTGCCGCAGAATTTCGCCGGGCGGCTGCTGCGCCTGACCTATGTCGGCGACGTCACCTACCAGCCGATCCTGAGCGAGATCGCCGCCACCACGCCGGCCCGCATCGCGATCCTGCAAGGCACCATCGCCCGCATCAAGGACACGCCCTATGGCCAGTTGCTGGTCGAACTGCAGGGCGAGCCGGACGACATCGCCCAGGTCTTGCACATGCTGGACCAGCACCACATCCGTCACGAGGCGCTGCAATGATCGACCTCTCCCTGATCGAATGGGCCGACATCTGGCAGGCCACCTGGGAAACGCTGGCGATGACCGGCTTTTCGCTGCTGTTCACCGTCTTGATCGGGCTGCCGCTGGGCATCCTGCTGTTCGTCACCGGCCGCCGCCAGATGCTGGCACAAGGCGGCGTCTACGCGATTCTGTCGTTCGGGGTCAACGTGCTGCGCGCGGTGCCGTTCCTGATCCTGTTGATCGTGATGATCCCGATCACCGTGCTGCTGGTCGGCACCTCGCTCGGGGTCGAAGGCGCGATTCCCCCGCTGGTGGTCGGCACCGCGCCGTTCTTCGCGCGCCTGGTGGAAAACGTCCTGCGCGACATCGACCGCGGCGTCATCGAAGCCTGCCAGGCGATGGGCGCCAAAAACCATCAGATCATCTTCGGCGCACTGCTGCCGGAAGCCCTGCCCGGCCTGATCGCTGCCGCCACCGTGACCGCGATCGCGCTGATGTCGTATGCGGCGATGTCCGGCGTGATCGGCGGCGGCGGCCTCGGCGACCTGGCGATCCGCTTCGGCTACCAGCGCTTCCAGACCGAAGTGATGGTCGTCACCGTCGCCATTTTGGTCGTCCTGGTCCAACTGTTGCAGCTGTTTGGCGACCGCCTGGTGGCCAAATTCACCCGCAAATAACCCGTTACTTTCCCCGTTAATCAAAGGAGTTTTCATGTCCCGCAAACTATCGCTGCTGCTGGCAGCCTCGCTCAGCTATTTCGCCGCAACCGGCGCAGCCCACGCCGCCGACAAGCTGGTGATCGCCGCCACCCCGGTGCCGCACGCCGAAATCCTGGAATTCGTCAAGCCGATGCTGGCCAAGGAAGGCGTCGACCTGCAGGTCAAGGTATTCACCGACTACGTCCAGCCCGCCGTGCAAACCAATGAAAAACGGGTCGACGGCAACTTCTTCCTGCACAAGCCCTACCTCGACGAATTCAAGAAGAGCCACAAGAACGACATCGAAGTCGCGGTCGCCAAGGTCCACGTCGAGCCGCTGGCCGGCTATTCGACCAAGTACAAGAAGCTGGCCGACGTCCCCAACGGCGCCACGGTGGCGATTCCCAACGACCCGTCCAACTCCGGGCGCGCCTTGCTGCTGCTGGCGCAACAGGGCGTGATCAAGCTGAAGGACCCGAACAATATCTCGGCCACCCAGAAAGACATTGCCGAGAATCCCAAGAAGCTGAAGTTCAAGGAATTGGAGGCGGCGACCCTGCCGCGCGTGCTGAACCAGGTCGACCTGGCGCTGATCAACACCAACTACGCGATCGAAGCCAAGCTCAATCCGGTCAAGGATTCGCTGTTCATCGAGGACGCCAATTCGCCGTATGCCAACCTGCTGGTGGCGCGTACCGACAACAAGGACAGCCCGGCCATCAAGAAGCTGGCCGCCGCGCTGAACTCGCCGGAGGTCAAGCAATTCCTCGCCGACAAATACAAGGGCGCGGTGGTGCCGGCGTTCTGATGTAGCGCCGGCGCAGGAAGCGGATCGCTTGCGCCGGCGTCGCCCGATACGTAGTCGCGGCAGGCGCCGGCTGCTTTTTTTGCGAAAAGGATATGATCTCGGCCTTCAACATGAAAACAGCCAGGAATCCAATGTTCACTCCCGATCAATTCAATCAGCGCGGCGCCGATAGCCTTCCCGGTCATCTGGGAATCACCATCACCCAAGTAAGCGATTCGGAGGTACGAGCCGAACTGCCGGTAAAAAACTCGCTGATGGCGCCCAATGGCTACCTGCACGCCGGCAGCGTGGTGACCCTCGCGGATACCTCCGCCGGCTATGGCTGCATCGTGCATCTGCCCGAAGGCGCAACCGGTTTCACCACCATTGAACTCAAGTCCAACCATCTCGGCACGGCGCGCGACGGCACCGTCGAATGTGTCGCGCGGCCGGTCCACATCGGCAAGAAGACGCAAGTGTGGGACGCCATCGTGACGCACCGGGAATCGGGCAAGACCATCGCCCTCTTCCGCTGCACCCAAATGGTTCTGTATGCCAGCGCCAACGCTTGACACAGTGTTTGAAGCGGGCTGATTCGCAGCGCCCGCCATGACAAAACCGAACCACGCGCGGGTTCGGTTTTTTTGAGCGCTATCCAGACGCCGCCCCGGCCTGGCACGGATTGAAGCGTTGATTTCACGCGACGGCTCAATATATGGTCCTGGCCGGTTTTTCTCCGCAACTGAATCATTTGCTTACGTGCGTTACCAGAAAACATGGAGGCAGCGTGTTGTGGCGAGAAAGGGCTCGAGTCGGGTATCCTTGCCCCTGCATTCTTGGAGCCCGCATGAACAAACCGCAAACCGCAAAAGAACGTCTCCTGGCCCAGGCCGATCTCGACTACCAGCCTGAGCTGGTCGCCATCGACCGGGAAGCAATCGCACGGCTGCCGGCGCGCGCCGACCGCTTCAGCCACATGACGGTCGGCCTATCCGGCAAGCCAGCCGGGCAGACGGGGGAAGGCGCGGCAGCCTACAGCATTGCCCTGAACAGCCTGAACTTCATGTTCTGGACCCCGACTCCGCAGGGAATCGCGCGCTACCACTGGCGCAACGAGGGCGGCGCACACGGCTTGAAGGCAGCGCTCGACCACATCTGGGGCGAGGAAGCGACACCGATTCGCCTGCGCCAGCAACTCGGCTCCGGCGCTGAACAGGCGCTCATCGATGCGCTGGGCGACATCTCCATGCCGAGGCGCCGCGCCCAGTTCCTGCGTGAAATTCTATTCGAAGATCGGCTGGAGCAGGCGGCCGCCGAGCTGCTTGCTGCCAGCCGCAGCGGCCGCCTGACCTCGGACGACGCCGAGCGGCTGGCCAAGCGCTTCCCGATGGCGTACGGCCAGGACAGCTATCTGATGCGCGCGCAACTCGCGCTGATGTGGTTTGCCGGGCACCTCTTCGAGCAAGGCGTCAACGTCGACTGCGACATCACGGTCGCCGCCAGCTACCAGATGCCGCGCGTGATGCGCTCCATCAAGATCCTGCGCTTCGCGCCGGAACTGGCGGCCAAGATCGACAGCCACACCCTGATCCTGCGCAACAGCCCCGAGGAGCGCGCGATCCGCTCGGCGACCGTGCTCGGCGCACAGGCGATGGCGCAGCATCTGGGCGTCTCGCAGCACGCGATGGTCAACGTGCTGTGGCAGAACCGGCATGCGTGTGGCGCAATACCGTATCACCTGACAGTCACCACCGATTATTAAGCGTATCGCGCCTAGGGCTCGAAACAAGGGGTGTTATTGCGGACATGCGGCTTGGGGAATCGGCTCACATCTGGTTTTGGCCACAAGCAGCCCCTTCCGACGAAATGAGTTGAAAGGCCGCTCACGGCTAAAGTGCCGGCCAGCCGCGCCCTTGCGAACTCACCGGACGAGTATCAGGATGGCTCAAACATGCCACCCTCAAGTGGCTCCGTTATGTCGACCTGTGACAATAGGCCCGGATATTGTTTCACGAAGTGCGGCGCCCCGCACCGCAGGCATCAAGCTGGGTGCGCAGTTCCTTTACCTCAGCAGCCAAATTGTCGCGTGCAGTGACAGCGCCAACCAATTCCATCTCGGCGGCAAGACGCGCATCGGATTCAGCCGATGATGCCGCCACATTGCGCTCAAGCTGCAGACGCAACGCCGCGAGCTGCGCGTCTTTGCCTTCAATGGCCAATTGATCCTTTGCTTTACCGACCAATGCGTCGGAAGCGGTATCACGCGCATGTTGCAGTTCGACTGTCAGACGCTCGATACGGGCGTCGCATTCCGCCAACGTCGCCTGGGCCTGATCACGGTCCTGTGTGACCTCGGCCAGCTGTGCGCGGAACAGATCACGATCGCCTTCGAGTTGTTCATTCAAATGGAGCAGCGATGCCAAGTCGCCATCGGCCTGTTCCAGGCCATCGCGCAGACCAATGCGTGCTTCTTCCGCGAGTTGCTGTGCCCAGCTGACCAAGGCGGCAGTGATGGAATCGGGGATATCCACCTTTAACGCCACCGTTGGTTTTGCTTGGCTGGCTCGCCACGTGGCCAGATGCTTGTGGACAGAGGAAAGGGAAGCCGTGCCAAGGGTGTCGCGCAAAGCGCCGACCGTCACCGGCAAGCCATCATTTACCAGGCGTTTCGCCGTGGCTGCAACTTCGTCGAACGTAATTTCTTGATCTGACATGGCT
>DATJCV010000172.1:0-3481 GCA_035497775.1 Burkholderiaceae bacterium
CTGCGCCGCGCACCCGCTGCTGCGCGTGCAACTTGAGACGAATCTGCGGTCGGCGGACATCATCGAACGTGTCCGCCGATTCGAGTTGGACGCCGGGATCATTTACCCCGACCGGCAAGACACCGCCTGGTACAGGTCGTAGTGTTCCGGTACGTAGGCCAGGCTGCTGATGCGCGTGACCAGGTCTTGATGCCGGTCCCAGGCTCGGCGCTGGCTGCGGTTAGCGGCGAAGTGAGCGGCCGGCACCCGCACCGGAATGCAGGCCTGGCAGCCGTCGCAATATGGCCGATAGGTAAAGATGCCGCTGCGCCGGAAACCATTTTTCACCAACTGCGAATAGACGTCGGCATTGATCAGGTGCGATGGCGTAGCCACTTGCGAGCGCGCCTGGCGATCCGGCAGGTAACTACAGGCATACGGTGCGGTGGCATAAAACTGCAGCGTCGAAAAAGGCAGTTCATTCGGGTGCGTCATGGTCGTTTCATCCGGAGACGATGGTGACGGCTTCAATTTACACTGGATGCGAATGGCTACGCAAAGTTTTTGCGGCTCGACTCAAAACAGCATGCGCGGTTGCCACTGCACAATCGGTGACTGTTCAATCGCAGCCGATAGATGCGTGATGAATCTGCGGCGCGGAATGGGGATTGCGCCGAGCGAGGCCAAGTGCGCGGTTTCCTGCTGGCAGTCGATCATCGCCACGTCGTTGGCGCGCAGGAAATCCACCAGATAGGCGAGCGCCACCTTGGAACCGTCGGTAACGCGGGTAAACATCGATTCGCCATAGAACATGCGGCCGATGGCCACGCCGTAGGCGCCCGCCACCAATTCGCCGTCACGCCACAATTCGGACGAATGCGCGTATCCGTAGCGGTGCAAGGCGCCGTAGGCAGAGATGATTTCTTCGCTGATCCAGGTGCCGGCGAGCGTGCCATCGGGCTCCTGACGCGGTGTCGCACAGGCGCGCATGACCGCCTCGAAGGCGCTGTCGAAGCGCACCTCCCAATGGCGATCGCCGCGCATGCTGCGGTCGATTTTCTTCAGCAGTTTGCCGAGGCTTTTCGATTGCCGGAAGCGCTCGGTATAGAGCACCATGCGTGGGTCGGTGCTCCACCATAGGACCGGCTGGCCTTCCGAAAACCAAGGGAAGATTCCATGCCGATAGGCGTCCAGCAGGCGCTGCGGCGACAATTCGGCGCCCGCCGCCAACAAGCCGGCGGCGCCATCGGCTGCGGTCAGTGCCGCAGTTACCGGCGGAAACGGCGTATCTGCTTCCAGCCACGGAATCATGTGCCTGCTCCCGGCGCCATGCCAGCCGAAGCTGCGCGCCGATATTCCCGACTGATACCGGATTCGTGGGGGACGCCCAGATGTGCAAGTACCGCAACCAGCCGCTTCAAACTCGCGTGCAAGTCCTGCCTGAGGCGATCAGGATCAGCCATCGCTCCTGCCAATCCACTAGTCTGCCTGGCGCATCGGACGCACGATATCCTCTGCGTGAAAGCCGAAGGCGCCTCCCTCTTGCCGGATGCGCGCCAGATCGGCAAAAAAGAACTTCAAGGTGTGTGCGACGGTTGGAAAGGCAATCTCGTGCCATGGGATTTGCGCTTCGGTAAATAACTGCACTTCCAGGCTTTCCGGGCCGGCCGCATAATCGAGGTCAAGCAGGGTGGCGCGATAAAACAGATGTACCTGATGCACTCGCGCCACGTTCAGCAGCGAAAACAGCTCGTGCAGTTCGATCCGGGCGCCGGCTTCTTCCATGGTTTCACGCGCCGCGGCATCGCTGGTGGTTTCATCATTTTCCATGAAGCCTGCGGGCAGCGTCCAGAAACCGTAACGCGGTTCGATTGCCCGTCGGCAGAGCAATACTTGGGTGTTGCCGTGCAGTTGCCAGACCGGAATCGAACCGATTACCATCTTTGGGTTCTGATAATGAATCGTGCCGCAATGCTGGCACACGTAGCGCGGCCGATTATCGTCAGGAGGAACCAGCAAGACGACGGGATGCGCGCATTCGGAACAATATTTCATGAGTGGCAAGCGTGATGGACAGAAGAGTGATCAGTTTGCCGTTGCCATTGCAGCAGGGCAGGCGCCGGCAAAACCGTCATCGGAGTGTATCACCGCATGCTGCAATTAGATTTGCAATGCGCAGGCATACAATGTATAGTTCAACTCTTCAGACGCGGGGTGGAGCAGTCTGGCAGCTCGTCGGGCTCATAACCCGAAGGTCACAGGTTCAAATCCTGTCCCCGCAACCAAGTCTTGAAGTCTTGTATTCCCGCCCATCATTACACCTCCTCCAAATCGGGCGACGGAACAGCAGCATCAACGGGTTCTACAGGTTCGTGGACCGGATAGCATCAGCGGATGCTGATCGTTGACTAATTTTTCTGCAAAATTTTAAATAAACACAAGCTGCACGCCACTCGTACATGAATACTCCTGAGGCTAGGAAAGTCCTCGAAACTGCGTTGCTCTGCGCGCACGAGCCGTTGTCGATCCATGACCTGAAAAAGCTTTTCGTGGAAAGCAACGAGGACGACGGGGAAGTCGGCGCCGATACCATACGGCAATTGCTGGAAGAATTGCGCGGCGAGTGGGTCGGCAAGGGCATTGAAATAGTCAGCCTGTCTACCGGATGGCGCTTTCAGAGCCGGCCTGAGATGAAGCTGTATCTCGATCGGCTGAGCCCCGAAAAACCGCCGAAGTATTCGCGCGCCACGCTGGAGACCCTGGCCATCATTGCCTATCGGCAGCCGGTCACGCGGGGTGACATCGAGGAAATTCGCGGCGTCACCGTCAGCTCGCACACCGTCAAGATGCTGGAGGATCGTGGGTGGATCGAAGCGATCGGGCATCGTGACGTACCAGGACGCCCGGCGCTGTTTGCCACCACGCGTCAGTTCCTGGACGATCTCGGCCTGGCGGCACTGGACCAGTTGCCGCCTTTGCAAGAGCTGTTGCAGGGCGATTTGCGGGACGGTGTATTGCCAGCCTGGCAGCAATCGGCCAGTGAGGTGGAAAACGACTCGGAGCAAGCGGCAATCGATTTTGTTGCAGCCGGCAATGCCGAACAGCCGCTTGTGCCGGAAGCCGACGCCAGTGCTGAGGTCGAGCCTGCGAATGATTTTTCTGCCGCAGCCGCCGCGGCGCTGTCACACACGGGTATGTCCGACGTGGATTTCCCTCCTCAATCGGCGCCCGCTTCCGATCAAACTCCCGAATCTCCCACGGTCGTGGTATCCGGCCAGTCCAACCAAGAATTAAATGATGACTCTTCCGACCCCCAGTGACGACAATCCGACTTCAGTTGACCCGCATGCAGCGTCAGCGGCGCCGAAGCCGGTAAAAAAGCGCGTGGCGCGCGCCAAGCCGGTAACGGCTGACGAGGCGACGGCTGTCGCTGCAGAAACGTCGGCGCCACAAACGGCAAGGCGACCCCGAGCCGCACGCGCAGCGCCTGCGGTAGAGGTTG
>DATJCV010000173.1:0-19551 GCA_035497775.1 Burkholderiaceae bacterium
TGATTGGGCACGACGCCGATGCGGCGGATCAGGCCGCGTTCCTGCATGTGCCGGATGCGCGCCATGACTTGTTCCGGGTCGAGCCGCAATTGCTCGGCAATCGCGTGATACGGCCGCGCCACCAGCGGCAAGCCGCGCTGGGTAGCGACGATCAGCGCGCGGTCGATGGCGTCGGCGGCGGGGTGTGTGGCGGAGGCGTTGACGGTATCCATGCCGGTTCAGACGGTCAATTTCAGTTCGACGAAATACTCGCGCTGCTTGGGGAAGTTGAACACCCGGCAGCCGCTGTCGCTTTCGATCCTGGCCAGCGCGCGGGCGACGCCGTCCGGCGTTTCCGCCGCCACCACGAACCACATGTTGAGCGCGTGGTCGCGCGCGTAATTGTGCGCGACTTCCGGCAGCGCATTGACGCGCTCGGCGATCCGCTCGAACTCGGCGGCGGGCGCCTGCAGCGCCGCCAGCGTGAAGGCGCCGCCGATCCGTTCGATCTGGAACAGCGGCCCGATGCGGGTCAGCGTGCCGCGCTCCAGCATGTGCGCCAGCCGTTCCAGCAGCGCCGCTTCGGAAACGCCCAGGCGCTCTGCCGCTTCCAGCCAGGGACGTTCGCATACCGGCAAGTCGCCCTGCAGGGTGTTGATGATGGCGCGTTCCAGTTCATCCATGGCGCACGCTCGCGTAATGCGCGCCGCGCTGCTTGAAGCGGCGCCGGCTGAACAGGATTTCGGAGGGGTAGGCAGCCAGCCCGTATTCGGTCGCCAGCACCGCGATGTGCGCCTGCACCTGTGCGCGGTCCTTGCCGTGCATCATGCAAAACAGGTTGTGGCGCCAGTCCGGCAGCTGGCGCGGCCGCCGGTAGCACAGCGTGACGCGGCCGCTGGCGGCGATGCGCCGGCCGATGGCGCCGACTGCGTCGTCCGGTACATCCCACACCGCCATTGCGTTCGCGGTATAGCCCAATTCGTGATGCCGCACCACGACGCCGAAGCGCTTGACTACGCCGCTCTCCAGCCAGTGCGCGATGATTGCGATGGCCTCTTCTTCCGCCACCCCAAGGCAGGCGAACGGCCGCTCGACCAGAGGCAAGCCATCCTGCAGCGCGGCGACGACGCGCTGCTCGGACGCGTTCAGGGCGGGCGCGACCTGATCCCGCGGCGCGCGGGCGTCGGCGGCTTGCGCCGGCGCCGAGTAGTCGCCGGCGGCGGCGGACAGATCGAAGCCGAGGTCGATGTGATAGTCCTCGACCAGCGGCAGCACCAGCAAGGCTCCGCATGCGCAGCTCGCCTCGATGTCAGCGAGCACCGCGCGCAGGCGCGCCGCCGAGGGCGCGGCGGCCACGAACCATAGGTTGAAGTGGTGTTCGCGCTCGTAGTTGTGGTTGACTTCGGGGAAGCTGCTGACGTGGCGCGCGACGTCTTCCAGCCGCGCCGCCGGCACCGCCAGCGCGGCCAGCGCACTGGCGCCGATCGCGTTCGGCCGAAATACCGCGCCGACGCGGCTGATGGCGCCGGCGGCGCGCAGCCGGCGCAGGCTTGCCAGCACCTCCGCTTCGCTCCTGTCCAGTGCGGCGGCCAGCGCCGTGAACGGACGCGGCTGCAGCGGGAAGTCGCGCTGAAAGCGATTCAGCAGATCGAACTCGAACTGGTTTACGGTGGCCGGGTCGGGATTCATGTGCTTGCCCTAGTCGTCAGAAGCCGATGCGGCCGGCGCGGTTGGTAAAGAAGATGCCGCTTGGCGCCTGCGCCGGCAATTCCATCCGGCGCGCAAACGACGCGGTGTCGTATACCACCACGCGATTATCGTCGCGTGCCGAGATCCAGACCGTTTCTCCGCGCGGTGCGAACTCCATGTGCAGCACCGCCTTGCCCGGCTCCAGCCGTTTCACCACGCGCCGCGTCTCGACGTCGATGACCTGCACCTGGCCGTTGTCGGGAAAGGCGAAATTGACCCACACTTGGCGCCCGTCCGGTCGCGCAATCACGAACACTGGCTGACCGGCGACTGGAATCCGGCCCGCTTCCTGCCAGGTTTCCATGTCCAGCACCAGCACCTCGTTGCGGCCGACCGCGGGCAGATAGGCGTAGCGCCCGGCCACCGCCCAGCCCCGTAGATGCGGCATCTTGAACACCGGCAGCTTTTCCTCGCCGCGGCCGTAGCCGTTCAGGACCCGCTTGACGCCCTGCTCCGGATGCCACAGGTCGAGCAGCGCCAGGCCGTCCTCGCCGAACAGGCCAGCCAGGTAGTAGCGACCGTTGGGGGTGATCAGCGCATCGTAGGGTTCGCGCCCGATATCCTTGAATTTTTGGATGCTGGGCGTGCGCGGGTCCTTGAGGTCGGCAACCCAGATTTCCCCGCCGTCGAACAGGCTCCAGACAAAACGGTTGCCCGGCAAATCGGCCAGCCCGACCACCTTCGAGCGCTGCTCTTGCGCGCCGTAGGTGGCCGGGATGTCGGACAGCAGTTCCAGCGTCTCGGCGTCGAAAATCTTGACTCCGCCCGGCGCATAATTCTGCGCCGCCAGCAATTTGCCGTCCTGCGAAATCGCGCCGCCGATACTGTTGCCGGCCTGGACCACGCGCCGTTCTATTTTTCCCTTCAGCAGATCGACCTTCGACAGGCCGCCGTCGCGTCCAAATATGTAGGCATAGCGCGCATCGCGCGAATACACCAGCGATGCGTGCGACAGATCGCCCAGTCCCGGCACCGACGCGATCGCGGTCTGGCGCGTGGTATCGATCACCTGCACGCTGCCGCTGGCGCGCTCAATGATGACGCCGAGGTCGCCGGTGCCGCGCAACGGCGGATTGGCGCAAGCGCCGAGTGCCAGCAGCAGCGCGGCGGCGGCAAGAAGCCTGGAGCTCACGGTGGAAATCCTTTCTGCAAATTGATGACGATCCACTCGGCTTCCTGTTCCGAAACAAAGCGGTTCCAGGGCGGCATCGCGCTGCCGGGGCGGCCTTGCATGATGGTGGCGGCCAGGCTGTCGCGCGGCTTGTCGGCCAGCGTTTCCGGCAGCAGGGCTGGCCCGAGGCCGCCCTTCAGGGTCAGGCCGTGGCAGGAGCCGCAGTCCTGCCGCACCAGTGTGATGAGTTCGCCGCGGCGCGCGGCGCTTGGAACGTGGACGGTGGCATCGGCCGCCGTCGAGCTATTCGGAAAAATCGAAATGCAGGCTGGAACCAGGGTGGCGGCGCACAGGCGCGCGATTGCAGTCCTGATCCCGGTTCTACAGTGTGATGCGCTATCCATGGTGATGCTCTCTACTGACTCCGGCATGGGGCGGACGATCCGCCCCATGCCGGGTGCTGCTACGGTTCTGCTTTAATAGACGTCATGCTGGGTGTTGTTGACGTTGAACTTGCCGGTCGGGGTGATCAGCTTTGGATCCTTGATCACCGCCTTCAGCTTGCGCGTCTTGTCATCCACTACCACGATCGCCGACTGCTTGTCCTTCGCGCTCCACACCGAGAACCAGACTTCGTCGCCGGCCATGTTGTACTCCGGCTGCACGATGCGCTTGGCGCCGTCGCCGATGCCGGCCCACTCGGCAATCGGCAGGGTCACAAAGCCCTTGTCGAGGTTGTTGATGTCATACACCGCGATCGACTGGCTGACCTTGGCGTCCGGGTTCAACGGGGTATCGATCCACAGGTTCTTCGACTTCGGATGGGTCTTGATGAACAGTGAACCGCCGCCCTGGCCCTTCAGCGTCTCCACCACTTTCCAGGCCTGCGCCTTGTGCTTGACCGGGTCGGTGCCGATCAGCGAGATGGTTTCGTCGCCGAGGTGGCTGGTGGCCCAGACCGGACCGAACTTCGGATGCTTGAAGTTGGCGCCGCGTCCCGGATGCGGCGTCTTGCCGACATCGACCAGCGCCGCCAGCTTGTTGTCCTTGGTGTCAACCACCGCGATCTTGTCGGAGGCGTTGGCGGCCACCATGAAGTAACGGCCGGTGGAATCGAAGCCGCCGTCATGCAGGAATTTCGCGGCGTCGAGCGTGGTCATCTTCAGGTTCTTCAGATCCTGGTAGTTGACGATCATGATCTTGCCGGTTTCCTTGGCGTTGACCACGAATTCCGGATGGTAATGCGAGGCTACGATCGAGGCCACGCGCGGTTCCGGGTGATATTCGTTATCGACCGTCATGCCGCGGGTGGAGACGATCTTCAGCGGTTTCAGGGTCGGGCCATCCATGATCACGAACTGCGGCGGCCAGTAGGTGCCGGCGATCGCGATCTTGTCTTCGTAACCCTTGAACTTCGAGGTTTCGACCGAGCGTGCTTCGAGGCCGACTTTGATTTCGGCGACGTTGTCCGGTTTTTCCATCCACAGGTCGATCAGGTTGATGCGGGCGTCGCGGCCGATCACGTACAGGTAGCGGCCGGAAGCCGAGGTACGCGAGATGTGCACCGCATAGCCGGTCTTGACGATGTTGATGATCTGCTTGGTGTCGCCGTCGATCAGCGCCACTTCGCCGGAGTCGCGCAGCGTGGTCGAGAAGATGTTGGCGATGTTGTACTTGTTCATCTTCTTGGTCGGACGCTTGGCAACCGGGATGATGTCCTTCCAGGTCGCTTCCATGTCCTTCAGGCTGTATTCCGGCGGCGTCGGCGGCTCTTGCTGGATGTAGCGCGCCATCAGGTCGACCTGGGCATCGGTCAGCTCGCCCGAAGTGCCCCAGTTCGGCATGCCAGCCGGCGAACCATAGGCGATGAAAACCTTCAGGTAGTCGGTGCCCTTGGCCAGCGTAATGTCCGGGGTCAGCGGCTTGCCGGTGGCGCCCTTGCGCAGCACGCCGTGGCAGCCGGCGCAGCGCTCGAAATAGATCTGCTTGCCTTGTTGGAACTCCGCCTCTTTCATCGGCGGCGCTTTCGGGTCGACGTTCTGGTGCATCGGCTCATTGGCCAGCGGCGAACTGCCGGCCTGGTAGCGCATCTCAGTGTTCGGATGCGCTTCCTTCGGCTTTTCGTCGGCATACACGCTGCCGATCATCAGCGGCAGCGCGGCCAGCGTGGCCGCCAACCGGTGGATCGAGGGTTTACTCAGCATCATGTTGATTCCCCTTTCAAGGATGTTTGAACTGCGATAGGGCTGATTCAAATGCGATCACCATAGTTGGCAATGCATGACTTCTTTTGCTTCGAGTCGCCCGCAGCTTGCGGCATACATGTTTCTGTTTCCTTAATCCGTATCAGTTTTATTTCGACTCGCTCGCGATAAATTGGCGCCATGCTGAACGCTAGCCCGACCTGGAAAAAACGGAATCCCAAAAACATGATGAGCAAATTTCCTCCCCTGCCGGATACGCTGGACATGCTTGTCAGGCCGCCTCGCGCCGGCACTGTATACCTGGTTGGCGCCGGGCCGGGCGACCCTGATCTGTTGACGCTGCGCGCTGCCCGCCTGTTGGGGCAGGCCGATTGCGTGGTGTACGACCACCTGGTCGGCAGCGGAGTCATGGCTCTGGTGCGCGGCGATGCCGAACGGATCTATGTCGGCAAAGAGGAGCGCAATCACACCTTGTCCCAGGACGGCATCAACGCGCTGCTGGTGCGGCTGGCGCGGCAAGGCAGGCAGGTGGTCCGCCTGAAAGGGGGCGACCCCTTCATCTTCGGGCGCGGCGGCGAAGAGCTGGAAGTGCTGGCGGCTGCCGGCATCCGCTACGAAGTGGTGCCGGGTGTTACCGCCGCCAGCGGCGTCTCGTGCTACACCGGGATTCCGTTGACGCACCGCGATTACGCGCAGTCGTGCATCTTCACCACCGGCCACTTGCAAGACGGCACGCTGAATCTGGATTGGGAAACCTTGGCGCAGCCGCGCCAGACGGTGGTGATCTATATGGGGCTGAAGGCATTGCCGGAAATCAGCCGGCAGTTGATTGCGCACGGCCAGCCGCCCGACATGCCGGCCGCGGTGGTCGAGCAGGGCACCACGCCGCGGCAGCGGGTCGTGCGCGGCACGCTGGCAAACATTTCCCGGCTGGTTTCCGAGCGCGGTTTCAAATCGCCTTGCCTGATCCTGGTCGGCGAAGTGGCGGCCCTGCATGACCGGCTGAGCTGGTTCGGCAACGCCCAGGAAGCGGCGCTGGAGGATGAGGTGCTGGCCTGAAGGCGGCCACTCAGTCCGGCCCGAAACGCTCGTTCGCCGCCAACTCCCGAATCACGCTGATGGTGTCGATATCCGCTGCTTCATAGGCCGAGCGGCGGAAATCGTTGTACATGGCTTCCGCCTCGCCCTCGACGCCGGCATCTTCCTCGTCGTAGGTAAAGCGCACGTACAGCAAGCCGGGCTGCGGCTCCTCGATCGTCATGTCGAGACGAGAGGCCACGATGTCGTGCTGCGCCGGCACCCGGTACCGCACCTGTTGCGGCGGCACCAGCGTCACCTGGTCGCGGATCACCACGCTGCCGTAGCGCAATTCGCGCAACATCACTTCTTCATTGCGTTCGAAGATCGTGCATTCGTCTAGATGCGGCATGAACAAGCCAGGCGCTTCCGCGCGCAGCACCAGGCCGCGCCATAGTTGTTCGTGCGACAGCGGCTCCAGCAGCGGATTCCGAGGGTCGTTGATTTCGATCAGGTGAGTGAATTTCATGGTGTCGGCCTGGCTTTTGAAAACGATCGCCGCCCGCGCGGCAGCGGCGAATGTCTCATTAGACACCATAAAGCGGGCGGCCTGCGCGGCATGATAAATTGGCCAGACTTTGCCGCAGCGCCGACACCGGCGAGCCGATTTGATCGCATGAAAGAAGCCCCCGATGGCGACCATCCTGATTCCGCTCCCCGCAGCCGATTTCGACCCCACCGAAAGCGCCGTGCCGTCGCGCATCCTGAGCGCGGCCGGCCATGTGCCGGTGTTTGCCACGCCCGACGGCAAGATGGGGCAGGCGGATGCCAGAATGCTGACCGGCAAGGGCCTGGGGATTTTCGCGCCGCTGCTACGAGCCGACGCCAATGGGCGCCAGGCGTATGCGGCAATGCAACGGGCGCCGGCGTTTCGAAAACCGATCGCCTGGGATGACATCCGCAGCGCCGATTTCCAGGCGTTGCTGTTGCCGGGCGGGCATGCGCCCGGCATGCGGCCGTATCTGGAGTCGGTCCTGCTGCAGGAGCGCTGCGTCGAATTTTTCGAACAGGCCAAACCGGTCGGCACGATCTGCCACGGCGTGCTGCTGGCCGCGCGTTCGTGCACCGCTGGCGGCCGTTCGGTATTATTCGGCAGGAAAACCACCGCGCTGACCCGGCGCATGGAACTCGGCGCCTGGGTCCTGACCTGCAGTTGGCTCGGCAACTACTATCGGACCTATGCGCGGACCGTGCAGGGCGAGATCAGCGGCTTGCTGGCCGCGCCCGACGATTTCATCACCGGTCCGGGCAGCCTGCGGCGCGACAGTCCGCACGATCTGGAGGCCGGTTTCACCGTTGCCGATGGCCGCTACCTGTCGGCCCGTTGGCCGGGCGATGCGCATCGGTTTGCGACGGAATTCGCGGCGCTATGCCGGGCATGAAGTAGAAAATGCAGCAGAAGGAACCTATGCAGTCGATCATTGCGGTCAGAAACCTAACCAAAACCTATGCCTCCGGTTTGCATGCGTTAAAGAATGTCGACCTCGACATCCGGCGCGGCGAAATTTTTGCGCTGCTGGGTCCGAACGGCGCCGGCAAGACCACGCTGATTTCGATCATCTGCGGCATTGTCAATCCGAGCTCGGGCGCGGTGCTGGCCGACGGCCACGATGTGGTCGCTGACTATCGTGCGGCGCGCGCCAAGATCGGCCTGGTGCCGCAGGAACTGTCGACCGATTCCTTCGAGACCGTCTGGGCCACGGTCAATTTCAGCCGCGGCCTGTTCGGCAAGCCGCGCAACCATGCGCATATCGAGCGCGTGTTGCGCGAACTGTCGCTGTGGGACAAGAAAAATTCCCGCATCATGGCCTTGTCGGGCGGCATGAAACGGCGCGTGATGATTGCCAAGGCGCTCTCGCACGAGCCGCAGATCCTGTTCCTGGACGAGCCCACCGCCGGCGTCGACGTCGAACTGCGGCGCGACATGTGGCAGATGGTGCGGCGCCTGCGCGACCACGGCGTCACCATCATCCTGACCACCCATTACATCGAGGAAGCCGAGGAAATGGCGGATCGCATCGGCGTCATCAGCAAAGGCGAGATCATCCTGGTCGAAGACAAGGCGGTGCTGATGGAAAAGCTCGGCAAGAAGCAATTGCGGGTCCAGCTGCAACGGCCGCTGACGGCGATACCGGATGAGTTGCGCGCACACCGGCTGGAGCTGTCGCCGGCCGGCGACGAGCTGGTTTACACCTTCGACGCCCAGAGTGAGCAGACCGGCATCGCCGATCTGCTGCGGCAATTGAACGAGCACGGCATCGACTTCAAGGATCTGCAATCGAGCCAGAGTTCGCTGGAAGAGATTTTCGTCAACCTGGTGAGGGCGCGGCCATGAACTGGTATGCGATTCGCGCAATCTATCTGTTTGAAATGGCGCGCAGCTGGCGCACGCTGATGCAAAGCCTGGCCTCGCCGGTGATCGCGACCGCGCTCTACTTCGTCGTGTTCGGCTCGGCGATCGGTTCGCGCATGGGCCAGATCGACGGCATCAGTTACGGCGCCTTCATCGTGCCCGGCCTGATCATGTTGTCGCTGCTGACCGAAAGTATTTCCAATGCCTCGTTCGGCATCTACATGCCGAAATTTTCTGGCACGATTTACGAGGTGCTGTCGGCGCCGATCTCGCCAATCGAAATCGTCACCGGCTATGTCGGCGCGGCCGCCACCAAGTCGGTGATCCTGGGCCTGATCATCCTCGCCACCGCGCGCCTGTTCGTCGAGTTTCAGATTGCCCATCCATTGTGGATGCTGTTGTTCCTGCTTCTGACTGCGCTCACCTTCAGCCTGTTCGGCTTCATCATCGGCGTCTGGGCCGACGGCTTCGAGAAGCTGCAGATCATTCCGATGCTGATCGTCACGCCACTGACCTTTCTTGGCGGCAGCTTCTACTCGATCCACATGCTGCCGCCGTTCTGGCAGAAAGTGACCCTGTTCAATCCGGTGGTGTACCTGATCAGCGGCTTTCGCTGGAGCTTTTATGGCGTCGCCGATGTCAGCGTCGCGTTCAGCATCGGCATGACGCTGGTGTTCCTGGCGCTATGCCTGCTGGTGGTGCGCTGGATCTTTCGCAGCGGCTACCGGCTCAAGACCTGAGCCTGCGTCCCTCCAGGCTCGCGCAATCCGGCTTACACTGCTCCTGTCCCCGCATTCCCGCACGCCACGTCGTTTGCACGCTGCCATTGATGTCTTCTTCGCCACTGGATTTGCTACTCAAGGAAATTTCCGCCTGCCAGGCTTGCGCCGCCAGCCTGCCGCACGCGCCGCGTCCGGTGGTTGCCGCCGGCGCCGGTGCGCGCCTGCTGATCGTCGGCCAGGCACCAGGACGCCGCGTGCATGAAACCGGGATTCCGTGGAATGACCCGTCCGGCGTGCAATTGCGCGCCTGGCTGCAATTGACGCCGGAAGAGTTCTACGATGCCAGCCGGGTGGCGATCGTGCCGATGGGCCTGTGCTATCCGGGCAAGGGCGCGAGCGGCGATCTGCCGCCGCGCCCCGAGTGCGCGCCGCTGTGGCACCAGCGCCTGCTGGCGGCCATGCCGGAAATTCGTTTTACGCTGTTGATCGGCCGTTACGCGCAAGCCTGGTATTTGAAAAAAAACTGCAAGCCGACCCTGACCGCGACGGTGGCAGCCTACGCCGAATACCTGCCGCGCTACCTGCCGCTGCCACACCCAAGCCCGCGCAACCGCTATTGGCAGACACGCAATCCGTGGTTCGCCAGCGAGGTGCTGCCGGTGCTGCGGGCGCGCGTGGCGGCGGCGCTGGCGGATTAACCGGCTGTCCTGCCCGCAGCCTTTAGAGGAGCGGAAAACCAATCCTTGCTCTGCCTTATGGTTTAATTTGCCATGCTCCTCGATTTCACCTTGGCCCAAACATGAAACGTACCTTCGCCGTCATCGGACTCGGCGCGTTCGGCAGCACCGTCGCCCGCGAGCTGGCTCGCTTGGGCCATGAAGTGCTGTGCATCGATAGCGACGCCGCGCGCGTCAACGACATCGCCGACAGCGTCACGCAAGCGGTAGTGGCCGATGCCCGCGATGAAAAAACCTTGCGCGACCTCGGCGTGGCCGAATGCGACGCGGTGGTGGTGGCGATGGGCTCGGACATGGAAGCCAATATCCTGATCACGCTCAACATCAAGAACATGCGCAAGCCGGTGGTCTGGTCCAAGGCGCTGACGCACAACCATCACCGCATCTTGCAAAAACTCGGTGCCGACCATATCGTCCATCCCGAGCACGACATGGGCCTGCGGCTGGCGCATACGCTGACCTATCCGGAGGTGGTCGACTACATCAATCTCGGCCACGACCTGTTCACGGTCGAGGTGCGCGCCTCCGAGCGGCTGGCTGGGCGCGGCCTGGCGGCGCTCGAACTGGCGCAGCGCAGAATCCGGCTGCTGCTGGTCAAGCGTGGCAAGGAAGTATTGGCGCCGCCGCCCGAGGACCTGGCGTTCCAGCTCGGCGACCAGATCGTGCTGCTCGGCGCCCTGATCGACCTGCGCAAGATTTCCTCGTTGTTATGAGGGGACGCAACCGCCTGGCGCCATTGGTCGCGCGCCGGGTGCAGGCGCGGGTCAGGCGCCTGACGCCGCCGCAGGCGCTGATCCTGTCCTTCGTCGGACTGGCCGCGGTCGGCGCGCTGCTGCTGAAGCTGCCGGCGGCAACGCAAGTGCCCACCAGCTGGATGCAGGCGCTATTTACCGCAGTCTCGGCCGCCACCATCACTGGCCTGTCGGTAGTCGATGTCGGCAGCCAGTTCACGCTGTTCGGCCAGGCGGTGCTGCTGATGCTGATCCAACTCGGCGGCCTCGGCTTGCTGACTTTCGGCATTTTCTTTATTCATTTGAGTCGCGGCCGGCTGCGCTTGCGCGACCGCGCCGCGCTGCGCGATGCCTTCAACCAGACCGGGCGCGGCGACCTCGGACAGCTGCTGCGCACCATGATCGGTTTCGTCGCCGTCATGGAACTGCTCGGCACCGCGCTGCTGGCACTGCAATGGGTGCCGCAGCTGGGCTGGGGGCGCGGGCTGTACACCAGCCTGTTTCATGCGATCTCGGCTTTCAACAATGCTGGCTTCGCGCTGGAGCCGAACAGCTTGGCCGCGTATGCCGGCAATCCACTGGTGAACAGCGTGATCTCCTTGTTGTTCATTGCCGGCGGCATCGGCTTCGTCGTGGTGTCTGATTTGCACGGTAAAAAGCGCTTCGCCGATTTGAGCTTGCATACCAAGCTGATGCTGGTTGGTACCCTGGTCATCAATCTGGTGGCGATGCTGGTGTTGCTGTCGCTTGAATACGGCAATCCGGCCACCATCGGCGGTTTGCACGGCTGGGGCGCGAAGCTGTGGGCCACCTGGTTCCAGGCGGTGACGCCGCGCAGCGCCGGCATGAGCACGGTCGATATCGGCCACCTGCTGCCCTCCAGCGCGCTATTTATGATGGTGCTGATGTTCATCGGCGCCGGCAGCGGTTCGACTGGCGGCGGCATCAAATTGTCCACCTTCATCATCCTGCTGGTGGCCACGCGCGCCTTCATGCAGCAGCGCCAGCAGCCGGTGGTGTTTGGCCGCGGCATCGATGCCGCCACCGTGCAAAAGGCGCTGGCCGTGACCATCATCGCGATGCTGTGCGCGATCTTTGCCACCTTCGTGCTGCTGCTGACGGAAGACGGCAATTTTCTCGACCTGGCGTTCGAAGTGGTGTCGGCGCTGTCGACCGTCGGCCTGTCGCGCGACGTCACGCCCACGCTGTCGGTCGCCGGCCAGAGCGTGATCATGCTGTTGATGCTGCTCGGCCGGGTCGGCCCGTTGACGCTGGCGTTCGTGATCGCCAATCCGCATGGAGCGGCCATCCGCTATCCGGCGGGGCAGGTAGCGATCGGCTAAGCTAAGGTAGAAAAATGACGGGGCGGAACGGCCAGCTTTCTTGCCAGATTTGTTGATTTTGGCCGGGTCTTGGTTGGCAGGCAGGTCATCCAATGCGGTACGCCATTTTAGTTCAGCAAGATGGTCAAGCATCCTCCTGCTGGCCATCACCTCATTTCCTGCACCAGCAGCTTCCAAATCGCCGATCAAAAAAATTTTCTTGCGGTTGACCTTTTCTATTTATCGAATTAAGATTTAAGCGCTCGTTTAATTATTTGAGCCTGAAACACGACCGACTGCGCCAAAGAAGACAGCAGTCGTGAATTCGGCTCCTTCCAATAGGAAGGAGATTAATAGAGGCAGCCGAAAATAACGGAGACAAAATGAAGCAAATCCTATGTGCGGCCACCTTGGCCGCGGCCACTGTCTTTATGCAACCCGCCCTCGCAGGTCCGGGGAAAATCAAGCTTGGCGTGCTGACTGACCTGAGCGGCCCTGCCGCAGATATCGGCAAAGGAAGCGTGGTGGCCGCGCAAATCGCGGTTGAAGATTTCGGCGGCAAAGTCTTGGGCCGTCCGATTGAAGTGATCTCGGCGGATACCATGAACAAGGCGGATATTGCATCCGCCACCGCCCGGACCTGGATCGATACCGACAAAGTCGACGCATTGTTCGATTTTGGATTGACCAACACCGCGTTGGCGGTATTGCCGATCGCAGCCGATAAAAACAAGATCGCGATTGCGGTCGCTCCCGCTGGCACCAACATCACCAACGAAGGTTGCACACCGACCAGTTTTCACTGGATGTATGACACCCACGCGCTGGCAGTCGGTACCGCCAAAGTGTTGCTGGATAAGGGGTTGAAAAATTGGTACTTCGTCACCGTGGATTACTCGTTTGGCCAGGCGCTGGAAAAAGATGCTTCGGATTTCATCAAGGCCAACGGTGGCAAGGTGGTGGGTTCGGTCAAGCATCCGTTTGCCTCCAATGACATGTCCAGTTTCATTTTGCAGGCACAGAGTTCGAAGGCCGATGTGATCGCCCTGGCCAACTCCACCGCCGATACGGTCAACTCGGTCAAGCAGGCGCGCGAGTTTGGCGTGATGCCCAAGCAATACGTTGCACCTTTGGTGACCTATCTGGAAACCGTGCATGGCATGGGTTTGAGCGTGGCCCAAAATCTGTACACCCTTGAGGGTTTTTATTGGGACCAAGATGATCGGTCGCGCCGTTTTGCCGCCAAATATCAGGCAAAGGTGGGTCGCGCGCCGGGGTCCTTGCCTGCCGGTACCTATTCAGCCGTCATCAGCTATTTGAAGGCCGTGGAGGCAGCCGGCACCGACGAGACCACAGCCGTCATCAAGCAGCTGCGATCGATGACGATCGATGACGATGTGGTGCGCAATGGCCGGGTACGCGCAGACGGCCGCATGGTGCACGACATGACGGTGTACCAAGTCAAGCAGCCGAAGGAATCCAAACAGCCGTGGGACTACTACAAGAAAGTGGCCACCGTCTCCGGCGATGTCGCCTTCCAATCGCTGGAAAAATCGCGCTGCCGACTGGTGAAGTAAGCCGCTGACCGAACCACCGAGGGCGGCAATGCCGCCCAGGTCGGCCCTGAAGAGCAAGTGGCCGATGGGAACGGAAGGTGTCCACCCCAACGTGGCTTGTCTTTACTTCGCTTTCGGCTCTTGCACGGTTCGCTTGGCGATCTGCCGCAGGGTCGCAAGAAAACGGGAAAAATGGCACAAAAGGAACGGCCGAATCGATGTCGGATAAGGTAGCGATTTTCCCCGTTCAAGGATCGCCATGAAAAAACTCGAAAAAAAAAGGCTCGGACGGCCGAAGGATGTCCACGATACCGATGTGCGCTGCCTGCATGCCGCAGAGCTGCGATTCGCCAGCATGGGGTTTGACGGCGCTACTTTGCGGGACATCGCCAAGGACATCCAGGTCACCAGCGCCACCATCATTCATCACTTTGGTACCAAGGAACGCTTGTACGGGCAAGTGATGGAACGCTTGAGGCGCAGTCTGGATGAATATCTGACGTACCCGGACAACGTATCGATTGATTCCATCATTGATATTTTTGAGCAGTTCCTGGACTGGACCTTTGCCAACCAACACTACGCCCAATTGATCCTGCGTGAGCTGATGGAAAACCGCAGTCGGGTGCCGAAAGCACGACGCCTGTATCTGCATAGTTTTACTGACAGGTATGTGAAGTGCATACAGGCCGGTCAGGAGGCAGGTCTGTTTCGCCAGATGGACGGCGAGTTGTTTGCGTTTTATACCTTTGGCGCCATCACGCATTTCAGCGCAGCGGTACCGACCGTCAGCCGCATGCTGAACAACAGCGAGGATGAAACCATTGCCCGTTTCAAGACGACATTGAAAGACACGGTGCGCAGTGCGCTAAGCCCCGCGACCTCGGCAGCTCCAGGAACGGCGGCTTCATCAAGGTCAATCGAATCGCCGACCGCGGCATGCACGCCAACGACGGCGAGGGGCCGATCGACCTAGAGAAAGTGCGGAATTTTTGGTCAGGAATGGAGTTGAAAAAGGAAGAGACGTATGACGGAGACGATTCTGCTCAATAGAAACAGGCAAAACGAGCAAGCCAATCGGGCCGCCCTCAACGGGGTGTATCCCGCTGAAACCTGTGTCACCCGCTATGCGCTGGAAAAACACGCCCGCGAACGTCCCGACCAGATTTATGCGGTGTTTGAAGACGGCCAACAATGGAGTTTTCAGGAGACCCTGCAGCAGGCGCGTGCGATCGCCAGCGGTTTGAAAGCGGTGGGCGTGCGCCAAGGTGACCATGTCCTGCTGGCACTGCCCAATGGGGCTTTGGCACTGAAAGCCCTGATTGCCATCAACTACCTGGGCGCCGTGTCGGTACCGATAAACCCGGCCCTGAAGGGTAGCCTGCTCGAACATGTCATCCACGACAGCGGTGCCAGCGTCGCCATCGTGCATGAGAAACTGATCTATGGCTTTGCCACGTTCGCATCGACCGCACTCAAAGCCGTGATTTCCTCCGGTGCCGTATCGAATACGCCAGCACAAAACGATCGCCTGATCCTGCCGGTGCAACAATTGTACGGTGCCGCGGATGACGATTTCACGCTGGAATTCCCTATCGAGCCGTGGCATACCCAATGCATCATCTACACCTCCGGCACCACCGGTCGCTCGAAAGGCGTTCAGGCGTCTTACATGCACGGGTATTCGATGGCGAATGTCGATACATGGACCTGCACGCGGGTCTCGGATCGTCATTTGCTGCACATGCCGTTCTTCCACATCGGCGGCACCTTCCTGTCCATGATGTGTCTGTGCCAGGGTGGCTCCGTCGCCGTGGTGGAATCGTTCAAGACCGACACTTTCTGGCACACGGTGCGCACGATGGAAGTCACGGTGGTTTTCCTCCTGGGCGCAATGGCAACCTTCCTGTTGAAAGCACCGCCGGGGGAGGACGACAAAAATCATCATTTACGCATGGTGTTCATCGTCCCTTTGGGGAAAAGCGGGCCGGAATTTGGGGAGCGTTTCGGGGTCGAGGTGTATACCTTGTTCAACATGACCGAAACCAGTACTCCATTGCTATCAGGCGTGAATCCGCAGAAACCCAATACCTGCGGCAGGGTGCGCGAAGGGGTGGAAGTCCGATTGGTTGACGCCAACGATTGCGAGGTACCAGTTGGCAGCGTGGGCGAGATGATCGTGCGCAGCCAGCGGCCTTGGTCGATGAATCACGGGTATCTGAACAACCCTCAGGCCACTGCCGATGCCTGGCGCAACGGTTGGTTCCACACCGGCGACGCCTTTTATCGGGACGAGGAAGGCAATTTTTTCTTTGTCGACCGCATGAAGGATGCGATTCGCCGCCGAGGCGAAAACATTTCTTCCTACGAGATAGAAATCGAGGTCCTGAGCCATCCTGCGGTGCGCGAAGTGGCGGCTGTCGGCGTGCCGAGCGAGTACACCGAAGATGAAGTGATGATCGTGGTGGCGGCGGTTCAGGACCACACCCTCGATCCTGTCAGCTTGATCGAGCACCTGCGTCCGCGCGTCGCGCATTACATGGTCCCCCGCTACATCCGCATCCTGCCTGAGTTGCCCAAGACGCCAACCGCCAAGGTGCAAAAACATCTATTGCGTGCCGAAGGCGTCACTCCCGATACCTGGGATTGCCGACAAGCGGGACTGACGTGGCAACGCGAATCCTTTACCTGAAAAGAGAGAACGGTATGAAGAAAAAACTTCGTGTCTACACGGACTACAAAAGTCCCTATGCCTTCGTGGCCGACCGCGCCTTGTTTGATTTGGAAAAATCACACAACGTCGAAATTGAATGGCTGCCTTATACCTTGAGGATCGACGAGTACCTTGGCACGGTGGAAGAACGCTCCCAGCATGATTGGCGCAAGGTCAAATACGCCTATATGGATGCCCGTCGCTCAGCCAATCGGCAAGGTTTGATCCTGAAAGGCCCGCGACGTATCTACACCGGTTACTACTCCAGTGTCGGCATGTTGTTTGCGCAAAAGCACAACTTCTTCCGAGCCTATCATGCTCTGGTATTCGAACTGTTCTGGTCGCATCGACTGGATGTGGACGACTTGTCCGAAATGCGCGCCGTGATCGAACAACTGGGCGGATCGGCCGATGAATACGAAGCCTATGCCCACGGACCCGGCAAGCAGGAGCACGACCGCATCATTCAGGACGCCGAGGCGAGCGGTGTCTTCGGTGTGCCGTTCATGGTACTGGACAAGGAGATGTTCTTTGGCGGCGACCGCATCGGCTTGTTGAAAGAGTATCTGGACGCCGACCCGGTTGCTTCCGGCAAGACGGCGCAAGAGGTGGGGGCATGAATCCGGCCGAATCCCTGATCATCTACGGCGTCGCCGCTTGTCCGTATGCGCAGCGCACGCAGATTCTGCTGCACATGAAGCAGCTTCCTTTCGAGTCGAATGAAATCGATTTGACCAAGCCGCGCGACCCCGGGTTTTTGAAACTGAATCCGGCCGGCAAGGTGCCGGTGCTGATCCATCGTGGGCGGGCCTTGAACGAATCCAGCGTCATCAACGAATATCTGGAAGAAGTGTTTCCCGCAATCCCGGCTTTCCCTGACGATCCTTACTGGAAGGCGCAGGCGCGCATTTTGATCGATTATTGCAATAGCCGTTTCACCACCAACCACTACCGGGTCTTGATGGAGCAGGATCCGGCGCGCCGGGCGAAGGCCGAAGCCACTTTCGTCAAGGATTGGGAATGGCTGGAAAATTTCCTGCAGCGCATGGACAGCCGGGACGGTTTCGCGTTCGGTGAATTTGGCATGGCCGACCTCACCTACGCGCCGTTCTTCGAGCGCGCCGTGTTGAACGAATATTTTTGGGGCTTCACGATGCCCGCGTACCTGACACGGGTGGCGAGCTGGCGCGAGGCGGTGGCGGCCCATCCTTCGGTGCGCGCCACCTCCTTATCCGCCGAGCACTACATCAAGCTCTACGAGGATTACTCGCTGGGCTATTCCAATGGGGCGATACCGGCAGGTCGGACGCGCAGTTCCTTTGATCTTTCGATACCACTGGATCAACGGCCGATGCCATCGCGTCGAATTGCCATGCAATAAGTGCCGAGACATCGGCCAAAAAGCACAAGCGCCTGATCGCCGGCCCAGGGCGATCAGGCGCTTGTCGGATGATTCTATTCCGGAAGCCGGTGCACTTTGGCGGCTACACGGTCGGCGTGATGTTCTGGTTCTGCCGGAACAGGTTGTGCGGATCGTACTTGTTCTTCGCCTGCACCAGCCGTTGGTAGTTCGGCCCGTAGGCGGCGCCGATGCGTCCGGTTTCTTCCTGCGTCATGAAATTGACATAGACGCTGCCGCTGGCGTAAGGCGTGGCGGCGTCGAAGAAGGCGCGTGCCCAGTCGATGCACTTGCGGTCTTCGGCCGGATCGTTCCAGCGCGTATGGACGTTCATCGCGTACAGCGCGTCGCGGTGCGGGTAGGCGGTGGCGTCCGCCGCTGGCCGGCTGGCCTCGCCGCCGATCAGGCCGAGGAAGATTTCGCACTGCGGCGACGGCAGCTGGCCGGCGTAGCGGATCACGGTGTCGATCGCATCGTCGCTCAAGGCGCTGAAGTTGTGCGATTTCCAGTAGTTGCGCGCGCCCGGCGTCAAGAGCGGATCGAACGCCTTTTGCCAGGCGGTATAGGGCATCGGCCCCAGGTGTTCACCGTAGGGCT
This sequence comes from Burkholderiaceae bacterium, assembly GCA_035497775.1. GTDB lineage: Bacteria > Pseudomonadota > Gammaproteobacteria > Burkholderiales > Burkholderiaceae_D > DATJCV01. The sequence goes on from DATJCV010000173.1 coordinate 18,251, forward strand.
GGCCGAAGCCGCGCAGCGGCTCGACGGCAGCCGGGCCGTCCGCGACTTTTCCGCTATAGAAAGCGGCCAGCACCACCACATCCTTGCCGTGCACTTCGGTCGGCAAAAACGGCAGCGGCGGCGCCTGGCGCAGCACCGCCCACACGCTCAAGTCTTGCGGCAGGCGGTCGACGAAATCGCGGTATTGGGTCAGGACCGACTTGGCCTGCTCGTATGGATAGACGACCAGGCCGCCGAAGATTTCCGGCCCGACTTCATGCAGCTGGAATTCGAACAGCGTCACCACGCCGAAGTTGCCGCCGCCGCCGCGGATCGCCCAGAACAGGTCGGGCTCGTGGTCGGCGCTGGTCCAGCGCCGTTCGCCGTCGGCGGTGACGACCTCGGCCGCGATCAGGTTGTCGACCGTCAGCCCGTACTTGCGGCTCAACCAGCCGAAGCCGCCGCCCAAGGTCAGGCCGGCGACGCCGGTGGTGGAGTTGATGCCGAGTGGCGTCGCCAGCCCGAACGCCTGTGCCTCGTGGTCGAAATCGGCCAGCGTGGCACCGGCTTCGACGTAGGCATGGCGCGCGCGCACATCGATCCAGGCCGAGCGCATCAGCGACATGTCGAGCATCAGGCCGCCGTCGCACACGGCGTTGCCGGCGATGTTGTGGCCGCCGCCGCGCACCGCCAGCAGCACGTCGTGCTCGCGCGCAAAGGCCACCGCGCGCATGACGTCGGCGACGCCGGCGCAGCGCACGATCAACGCCGGCCGGCGGTCGATCATGGCGTTCCAGATGCTGCGCGCCTGGTCGTAGCCGGGCTCGTCCGGCCGTAGCAGCGGGCCGCGCAAGGTGGATTTGAATTGGTCCACGACTTCATTTTTCAGATTCAGCATGACGCACCTCGGGAAAATGGATGGCGATTCCACGGGGCGACGGGAGCGTCCGAAAGGCTGACCAGGCCCCACCAGCGCTGCTCGTGACAAAAACCCCGACTCGCGCCGCAAGCTGGCGCTTTCACTTCATGCAACACTGCACGAGCAGTGCATATACTTCTATCCACAATATGGCGCCGATGTGGGCAGTATTTGACTTTTCTCAACGCATTCGCGGCTGACTTATGTTCCGTCATGGAAAGCGGGGTGGCGCCATCAACCAGGATCGCAGCAAATGGAATTTCAATTCAACGAGGCCGACATGGAGCAGGGCGACTTGCTGGCAAGCACGGAAGACCAGCCGGGTTATACGGGGATTCTGCTGGCGGCAGGCAAAGGGCGCAGGTTTGATCCGGCCGGTATCCGCAACAAGCTGCTGCAGCGC
>DATJCV010000174.1:0-6311 GCA_035497775.1 Burkholderiaceae bacterium
TCGCCGCCGGAGACGATGTCGAAGCCGGAACCGGCGCGGCCCAGCAGGTTCAGCACCGCCAGGTTGGAATTGGACTTGACCGAATAGCACACCAGGGCCGACTCCTCGCCGCGTCCATGAGCGCGGCAGGCATTGGCATAGGCGCCGTAATTTTCCAGTAGCGCGGCTTTTGAATACACGTAGGTCGGGGTGCCGAATTGTGCGGCCAGCGCCGGCAACGGCATGTCTTCGGCGTGCAGGACGCCATCCTTGTAAGCAAAATGCGACATGTCGAGAGAGCAGGTTATTGGTGGGTGGGAGCGGTGCCGGCGGGCGCCGGCGCGGTCGATGGCGCCGGGCTGGCCGGCGGCGGCTTGGGCGGCATCGGCGTCGTCGCCGCAGCCGGGCGCACCGGCATGTACAGCGGCCCCTTCTGGCCGCAGCCGGCCAGAAGGCTGCACAGCACGGCTACGCTCAAGGCCAGGCGCGCTGCGGCCGGAACGCGCCGCGCGGGATCAAAGGAGGGCTTCACGTTTAGAATCACTGTTTGAAAAAACTGATCGGAGTGTAGCATGACGGAATCCGAATTCCTGGCCCGCGCCGCAGCCACGCTCGACGCCCTGGAGCTCGCCTTGGAGCAAGCCGCCGACGCCAGCGGGCTTGATCTCGACTGCAGCCGCAGCGGCAATGTGCTGGAGGTCGAATTGATCGAGCACGGCAGCAAGATCATCATCAACAGTCAGGCGCCAATGCAGGAAATCTGGGTCGCATCGAAAGCCGGCGGCTTTCACTACAAGCTCGATGGCGAGCGCTGGCTCAATACGCGCGACGGCTCGGAATTGCACGCCGGGCTGGAGCGCATGATCCATGCCCAGTCCGGCGCGCTGCTCAAGCTGCGGCCGGAATAACGGTGGCCGGCCGAAGCGCCGGCCACCCGTTCAAAACAATTCGTTCTTCACTTCCTCGCGCGCTTTTTGTTCTTCCGGCGTCGTGTCGCTGCCGAAGTCGCTGAGTCCAATCGTGCGCACGCCGCTGCCCGGCGGATACTCGGCGTAATAGTATTCATTATTGGCCTGCAGCAATCCATCCGGCACCGTGCGTTCCGCATTCGGCACATTCTTCAACGCGGTCTGCATGTAGTTGATCCAGATCGGCAAGGCCAGGCCGCCACCGGTTTCACGGTTGCCCAGGTTTTTCGGCTGGTCGAAGCCGATCCAGGCGACGCCGACCAGATGCGGCTGGTAGCCGGCGAACCAGGCATCGAACGAATCGTTGGTGGTGCCGGTCTTGCCCGCCAGATCGTTGCGTTTCAGCGACATTGCCTTGCTGCCGGTGCCATGTCGCACCACGTCGCGCAGCATGCTGTCCATCAAGAAGGCGTTGCGCGCGTCGATCACCCGATTCGCTTCGTCGCCGGCCTTGTCGGGTGCGACCGCTGACAGCACGTTGCCGTTGGCATCGGTGATTTTGGAAATCAGGTAGGGGTTGGTCTTGTAGCCGCCGTTGGCGAATACCGAATAAGCCCCCGCCATCTGCAGCGGCGTGACGGCCCCGGCACCCAGCGCCAGCGTCAGGTAGGCCGGGTTCTTGTCCGCCTCGAAACCGAAGCGGGTGATGTATTCCTGGCCGTAGCGGGCGCCGATTTTTTCCAGGATTCGGATCGAGACCATGTTCCTCGATTTCATCAAGCCGGTGCGCATCGACATCGGCCCGTCGTACTTGGCGTCGTAGTTTTTCGGTTCCCAGGCCTGGCCGCCGGTCTGGCTGGCGGAAAAGCTGATCGGCGCGTCGTTGATGATGGTGGCCGGCGATAGGCCTTTTTCCAGCGAGGCCGAATAGATGAACGGCTTGAATGAGGAGCCGGGCTGGCGCCAAGCCTGGCTGACGTGGTTGAACTTGTTGCGGTTGAAATCGAAGCCGCCGACCAGGGCGCGGATCGCACCGTCGTCCGGGCTGACGGCGACGAAGGCCGACTGTACTTCCGGCATTTGCGTCACGCTCCAGTGGCCGCCGTCCTGGGTCACGCGGATGATGGCGCCGCGCTTGACGGCGCGGTTCGGCGGTGCTTTCGCGCTCAGCAGATTGCTGGCAAAGCCCAATCCGCTGCCGCTGATCTGGATTTCCTCACCCGACGACAGCATCGCGCGGACCAGTTTGGGCGAGGCTTCCAGCACCACCGCGGCGATGATGTCGTCGCTGTCGGGATGGTCGGCCAGTTCGACTTCGATGGCGCTGTCGGCATCTTCCTTGTTGGCCGGAATTTCCATGTAGCCTTCGGGGCCGCGATAGCCGTGGCGCTTTTCGTAATCCATCACGCCGCGCCGTACCGCCAGGTAGGCGGCATCCTGGTCAGCCTTGGTGATCGTCGTAAATACATTCAGGCCGTGCGTATAGGTTTCGTCCTTGTACTGGTCATACACTAGCTTGCGCGCCATTTCGGCCACATATTCGGCATGCACGCCGAATTCGGAACTGTCGGTCTTGACGCTCAGCGCTTCATCTTTAGCCTGTTCGTATTGCTCACCGGTAATGTAACCGAGCCCACGCATGCGTTGCAGGATGTACTGCTGGCGCGCGCGGGCGCGCTTCGGATTGGCCACCGGGTTGTAGGCGGAAGGCGCTTTCGGCAGCCCGGCCAGCATGGCCGCCTCGGCAATACTGATGTCCTGCAGCTTCTTGCCATAATAGATTTGCGCTGCCGAGGCGAAGCCGTAGGCGCGCTGGCCCAGATAGATCTGGTTCATGTAGACCTCCAGGATCTGGTCCTTGGAGAGCGTCTGTTCGATTTTCCAAGCCAGCAACGCTTCATAGATCTTGCGTTTCAAGGTTTGCTCGCTGGACAGGAAAAAATTGCGCGCTACTTGCTGCGTGATGGTCGATGCGCCTTGGCGCGCCCCGCCAGAAAGATTGTGCAGTGCAGCACGGACGACGCCGATATAGTCCACCCCTCCATGTTCGTAGAAGCGATCATCCTCGATCGCCAGCACCGCCTTTTTCATGATCTCCGGTACGTCCTTGATACGTACCATGTCACGCCGTTCTTCGCCGAATTCGCCGATCAGGACGTTATCCGCAGAAAAAATGCGTAATGGAATCTTCGGTCGGTAATCGGTCAGCGAATCGATCGCCGGCAGATTCGGGTAGGCAATCGCCAGCATGAAAGCGATGAGCAGGGCGCCGCACAACGCCAAGCCGACCAGCGTGCCGATCAAGCCAAGGCCAATCCGTAGTGCCAAAGAACGGCGCGGCGCGGATGCGCCACGAGAGGAATTTTTAGCCGAATCTTGAGAAGCCATGCGGGAATGGACCGTCGAAAATAGTAGTGGAACGCATTATAGCGGCTGCAAACCGCGTCCAAGGCGGGGTGGCAAGGTGCCGCAGAACATGAGTGAACATGCACGGAGTGGGGTTTTGACAACGGATTTATAAATTACCAGAAGGAAATTCCTTTACACTTTCCAACGCTTGTTGCTAGGATTTAATGTAACGTTTGACGAGTACCGCCTAAATATTGGTTTTTAAACGTGTTTTATGACGCCACTCGCTTGGCAAGCGGTAATTTGACCGGCAATTTCAATGCGCGTTCCTGTTAAGAAATACGTTCCTCGGAGAACCTCCCTTGACATTAGATCTTGGATCGTTGATCGGTAAAAAAAATCCGCCACTGATCGGGCTGGATATCAGCACATCCGGTATCAAGCTGGTTGAACTCACGGAAGCGGGGAAAAACGAATTACGTCTCGAACGCTTTGCGTCGGAACCTCTGCCGCGTGGCGCCGTCGTGGACGGCAATATTGAAAACATCGAACAGGTGTCGGAAGCGGTGCGCCGGGTCTGGAAAAAAAGCGGCTCGACCGCAAAATTGGCGGCGCTCGGTATGCCGCCGGCTGCCGTAATTACCAAAAAAATCATCTTGCCGGGCGGCTTGTCGGAAGATGAGCTGGAAGTGCAAGTCGAGAGCGAGGCCAGCCAGTACATTCCGTTCGCGCTGGACGAGGTCAGCCTCGACTTCGATGTCATCGGTCCAGCGCAAAATGCGCCGGAGGATGTCGAGGTGCTGCTGGCCGCGACCCGTAAGGAAAAAGTCGAAGACCGGGTAGCGGTAGCGCAGGCGGCTGGCCTGAAACCGGTGGTGATGGATATCGAATCGTATGCCGCGCGGGCGGCGATCGACCGCTTGGTGGCGCAGTTGCCGAAAGGCGGCCAAGAGCAAATCATCGCGCTGTTCCAGATCGGTTCGCAGTTGACGCACATTTCGGTGCTACTGGACGGCAACACGATCTACGAACGCGAACAGCCGTTCGGTGGTCATCAATTGACGCAGGATATTGTGCGTGCCTACGGCTTGTCGTACGAAGAGGCTGACGCCAAAAAACGCTCCGGCGATTTGCCGGACGGCTACCAGCACGATCTGCTGATACCCTTCCTTGAGAATGCGGCGCTGGAAGTCACGCGCGCGATCCAGTTTTTCTTCACTTCGACCCCTTATACCAAGATCGACCAGATTTTCCTGGCCGGCGGTTGCGCGATCATTCCGGGCTTAGTCGAGATCATCGCCGAGCGCAGCAAAATCTCGACCTCGGTGGTCAGCCCGTTCAAGGGCATGCAGTTGGCTGCCAGTGTGCGTGAAAAGCAGCTGCGTAACGAGGCGCCGGCCTATCTGGTGGCGTGCGGACTGGCGATGCGGAGGTTCGACCGATGATCCGGATAAACCTGCTGCCGCACCGCGAGGAAAAGCGCAAGCAGCGTCGCAGCGCTTTTTTCTCGATGCTCCTTTTGTCGGCGGTGCTCGGCGGCCTGCTGGTGCTGTTGGTCGGCGCATTCATCGGCAACCGGATTTCAGCGCAGGACGAGCGCAACAATTTCATCAAGGCTGAAAACGCCAAGCTGGACGAGCAGATCAAGGAAATCGCCACACTCAAGCAGGAAATCGAAGCGCTGAAGGCGCGTCAGCAGGCTGTGGAGGATCTGCAAGCGGATCGTAACCAGCCGGTGTATCTGATGGACGAACTGGTCAAGCAGGTGCCGGAAGGAGTTTATCTGAGCTCGTTCAAGCAGAGCGGACAGCGGATTCACGTGATCGGCGTAGCGCAATCCAACGAGCGGGTTTCCGAGCTGTTGCGTAATTTCAGCAATAACTCGCCTTGGCTTGAACGCCCCGACCTGATCGAAATTCGTTCCGGTGCGCTCGGCCAAGGCAAGGATGCCAAGAAGATCTTCAACTTCACCATGACGGTTGATATCAAGCGTCCGCGCGACCAGGACCAGGTAGGTGCAGAATCCGGCGCCCCGGCTGCCAAGAAAAATCCCTGATATGAGAGACGTGTCATGGCAGATATGAAAAACATGGGCAGGGCGCTGGCGGCCCAATTCCGCGATCTGGATGGCCGCCATCCCGGTCAATGGCCATTGGCGCCGCGCCTGCTGTGCGGCGTTGGCGTCTTCGTCGTCGTGCTGACGCTCGGCTGGTATGCCTACTGGAGCGACCAGCTCGAAACGCTGGATTTGGGTGCTCAGCAAGAGCAGAAGTTGAAAGAAGACTACAAATCGAAGGTTCAGCAGGCGATCAATCTGGACAGCTTGCGCAAACAGAAAGAACTGGTCGGACAATACGTCGCCACTCTTGAAAAGCAATTGCCAAACAAGGCGGAAATGGACGCGTTGCTGTCTGATATCAACCAGGCCGGCATCGGACGTGGCTTGCAATTCGAACTGTTCAGGCCGGGACAGGTGGTGGTCAAGGATTACTACGCCGAGCTGCCGATCGATATCAAGATCAGTGGCAATTATCACGACATCGGTGCTTTCACCAGCGATATTGCGAACCTGCCCCGCATCGTGACGCTGAACAGCATGAATCTGGCCGGCGGCAAAGACGGCAGCCTGACGCTGGACGCGGTGGCCAAGACCTTCCGCTACCTTGACCTGGAAGAAGTGGCGGCGCAGCGCAAGGCCGCCGCGAAAAAACCGGGAGCCAAGAAATGAACCGTTCCCGCATCTCTCGGATTTGTCCTCTCGGTCTGCTGACACTACTACTGGCCGGTTGCGGCGACGATGGCGTGCCGGAAGTCAGGCGGTGGATGGCCGAGGTCCGGCAGCAGACCCGGGTCGTCGTTCCGAAATTATCCGCACCCAAGACGTTTACTCCGTTTTCCTATGCCGCCCATGATGCGGTCGATCCCTACAATTCCAAAAAAATGACCGCCGCATTTGCCAAGCTGCAGGTGGCTGGCGGCAATGGCATCAAGCCCGATCTGCAGCGCCGCCGCGAGCCGCTCGAGAGCTATCCGCTGGACACCCTGCATATGGTGGGTACCCTGGAAAAGAACGGC
>DATJCV010000175.1:0-1794 GCA_035497775.1 Burkholderiaceae bacterium
GACGTGTTCGATGCCAGCCTGCGGGCGATGGCATGGCGCGGACGCATGGTGGTGATCGGTTTCGCGGCCGGCAGGATTCCCGAGATCAAGGCCAACTATCTGCTGGTCAAGAACATCCAGGTTTCCGGCCTGCAGTGGAGCGACTATCGTGACCGCGACCCGGCATGGGTGCGGCGGGTGCAGGACGAATTGTTCGGCCTGTACGTCGCGGGCAAAATCAAGCCGAACGTGATGCAAGCCTTCGCCCTGGAAGATTTCGCCGCCGCGCTGGCGCTGGTCAAGGCGGGAAAGGTGCAGGGGAAGGTGGTCCTGACTACCGCGCTTCATCGCTCCCGGTAAGGATCGGATGTTCGCACTGAAGCTGTTTCTGGTGCCGTCGCTGATCGGCATCATCACGCTGGCCGGTCGCCGCTGGGGGCCCGCGATTGCCGGCTGGCTTTCGGGATTTCCGGTGGTGGCGGGACCGATCTTGCTGCTGATTGCGCTGGAACAGGGGCCGTCGTTTGCCGCGGTCTCCGCCGGCGGCGCGTTGACTGCGGTGCTGGCGAACGTGTTTTTTTGCCTCGCTTATTCCTGGGCCGCCACCCGCTTCCCGTGGTGGGCGAGCCTGGCTGCCGGGCTGCTCGGCTATTGCGCGGCGGCGTTTCTGCTGACTCTGGTGGCTTTGCCGGACTTGGCGATGTTCGGGCTGACCGCCACCGCCCTCTGGGCGGCGTCGCATGCGTTTCCTACGGTTACCGTCCGGCGCGCGGGGCCGCCGTCGCCGGCCGAGCTGCCGATACGCATGGCCACCAGTGCCGTGCTGGTGATGGTGATCACGATCTCCGCGTCGCAACTCGGGCCGCGTTTGAGCGGGCTTTTTTCGGCCTTGCCTTTGATGGGGTCGGTGTTGGCCGCCTTTTCACAGCCGGTTTACGGCGCCGGCGCGGCGATTCATCTGTTGCGCGGCATGGTTACCGGATTTTATGCGCTGGCGACATTCTGCTTCACGCTGACCTTTGCACTGGCTGCGTGGGGCGTGGCGCGCGGCTTCCTCTTTGCGCTCGGCTGCGCGCTCGCGGTGCAACTCGGATCGCTTTGGCTCAGGTCGTCGATATTGGCCCCGAACGGCTTGGCGCGGCCGAAATGAATTGACTAACGAATTGATTATCGCCAGACAAGGAGAATATCGCACATGGCAACTACCTTAGCCCCGTCGGATACCGTAGCAATCGTCGGCAGCGGCGCGATGGGCGCCGGCATCGCGCAAGTCGCGGCGGCCGCCGGCCATCCGGTGCTGCTGTATGACACGCGGCCCGAGGCGGTCGAAACCGCGCTCGGCAATCTCCGCAAGACCTTCCAGATGCTGGCCGACAAGGGCCGTATGACGGCCGAGGCTGCCACTGCCGCCGCTGGCCGCCTGCACGCAGCGGCCAGCATCGCCGAGCTGGCCGCTGCGCGCCTGGTGGTGGAAGCGATCGTCGAGAACCTGGACGTCAAGCGCGGCCTGTTTGCCGAGCTGGAGCAGGTGGTCGGCGCCGACTGCATCCTGGCCACCAACACCTCGTCGATCTCGGTCACGGCGCTGGCCGCCAAGCTGCGGGTGCCGGGGCGCCTGGTCGGGATGCATTTCTTCAATCCGGTGCCGCTGATGGCGCTGGTGGAAGTCATCAGCGGCCTGGCGACCGATAGCGAGGTGGCGCAGTGCGTGTACGCGACCGCGGCGGCCTGGGGCAAGAGCCCGGTCTATGCCAAGTCGACGCCGGGCTTCATCGTCAACCGCGTGGCGCGCCCGTACTACGCCGAAGGCTTGCG
>DATJCV010000176.1:0-4499 GCA_035497775.1 Burkholderiaceae bacterium
GGAATTGCAGCGGCGCTGGCAGGCGCGCGCCGACACCTGGCGCCTGAGCGCCCTGGATCTGCCGCTGGCGCCACTGCTGTGCGAGCCGATCAGGCCGAGCCAGCCCGCGTCATCGCGCCGCAGAATCGCCTCCACCAACTCCTGATCGAGCGGATGGCTGTGCGTCATGATCAGGAAATGCGAGCCGGGCGCGGCATCGTCGATCAGCGCCTGCGGCGTGTCGGTGACTTCGATCCGTACATTGGCCGGCACATCCGCCGGGAACATGTCGTCGCGCTGATCGATCCAGGTCACGTGGCAGGGCAAGTCGGCCAGCGCGCGCACGATCGCGCGACCGACGTGGCCGGCGCCAAACAGGTACAGATGCGCGCGCCAGGCCAGGCACGGATCGAGCAGCCAGCGACTGCCGTTTGCGGCTTGCAGAATCTGGCAGGGCGCTTGCGGATCGAACGATGACAGTTCCGGCAGCGCCGTGGATGCCAAGGCTGACCCGGGTTGCGGCAATGGCCGGGTGCCGTCGCGCTCGCACAACAGCGGCGCCAGCGGCAGATCCAGGGCGCTCAGGCGCCAGGTGTCGATACGCGCCTGCCAGCGCCGCTGCAATTCCCGCACATAGCTGCCGGCACTGGCATCCAGCCGCTCGAACGCCAGATGCACCACGCCGCCGCAACATTGGCCGAGGCTGGCGGCCAGTGGAAAGCGTTCCAGTCGGCACGCCGCTGCGGCTGGCATCGACGGGTCCAGCATTTCACGGGCGATTTCGACCGCACGCAATTCCAGGTGGCCGCCGCCGATGGTATCGAACTGCTGGCGGGCAGTGACCACCATCTTGGCGCCGGGCTCGCGCGGACTGGAGCCGCGCACGGCGGCGACGGTCACCAGGACGACCGCTTCAGTTTCGGCCTGCGTCAGCGCGCTCAACCAGTGTTGCATGGCAGCAGCTCGCAATGCGCTAGGTTACCGCGGCGGCGGTCGTGCCGGCGCCAGCCGTGGCCGCCGCCCGCATACCGTTGGTGCCGGCAGCGTGCAGCGCTTCCACCGCGTTCAGGATTTCCTCGCTGGTGGCCGGCGCGTTCAGTGGCGGATTGAGCCGGTAATCGGCGACACTGGCAATCGCGTCGCGGATGGCAAAAAACACCGAGAACGGCAGCAGCAGCGGCGGCTCGCCAACCGCCTTGGAACGATGGATACTGTCGGCGACGTTGCGGTTCTGGTACAGCTGGACGCGGAAATCCTGCGGGCAGTCGGAGATCGCCGGGATCTTGTAGGTGGAAGGCGCGTGCGTGGTCAGGCGGCCAGCGGCATCCCAGCACAATTCCTCGGTGGTCAGCCAGCCCATGCCCTGGATGAAGCCGCCTTCGACCTGGCCGATGTCGATCGCCGGGTTCAATGAACAGCCGACATCGTGCAAGGCGTCAGCGCGCAGGAGTTTCCATTCCCCGGTCAGGGTATCGACCACCACTTCCGATACCGCCGCGCCATACGCGTAGTAGGAAAACGGGTGGCCGGTCATGCTGGCGGCGTCCCAGTGCAGATTCGGTGTCGCGTAGAAGCCGTCCGACCACAACTGCACGCGCGCCATGTAGGCTTGGCCGACCAGCGTGCGAAACGGGATTGCCTGTTGGTTGACGTACACATGGTTGTCGGCAAAACGCACCTGTTCGGCGCTGCCGCCGTATTCGCGCACCGCGACTGCGGCCAGCCGTTGTCGGATCTGGCTGGCGGCGTCCTGCGCCGCCTTGCCGTTCAGGTCGGCGCCGGTGGAAGCGGCGGTGGCCGAGGTGTTGGCCACCTTGCTGGTATCGGTGGCGGTGTTGCGCACGGCTGCCAGATCTAGGCCCAGTTCGTGCGCCACCACCTGCGCCACCTTGGTATGGATACCCTGACCCATTTCGGTGCCGCCGTGATTGACCAGCACCGAGCCGTCCAGATAGACGTGCACCAGCGCGCCGGCCTGGTTCAGGTGGGTCAGGTTGAAGGCGATGCCGAACTTGACCGGGGTAATCGCGATGCCTTTTTTCAGGATCGGGCTAGCGGCATTGAAGGCACGCGTGGCGGCCCGCCGTTGCCGGTAGTCGCTGTCGGCTTCCAGTTGCGCCACCAGTTCGTGCAGGATGTTGTCTTCGACTTTTTGCAGGTAGGGCGTGACGTTGCGTCCTTCCGTATCGTTGCGGCCGTAAAAATTGATGCGCCGGATATCGAGCGAATCGCGCCCCAGGTTGCGGGCGATTTCATCGATCACGTATTCGATCGCGATGGCGCCCTGCGGGCCGCCGAAGCCGCGGAATGCGGTATTCGACTGGGTGTTGGTCTTGCCGCAAAATGCCGCGATATCGACGTCGGACAGATAGTAGGCATTGTCGAAGTGGCAGACCGCGCGGGTTGCCACCGGCCCCGACAGGTCGGCCGAAAAGCCGGCGCGCAACACCATCTCGACTTTCGCTGCCAGAATCCGGCCGCTATCGTCATAGCCGACTGCGTACTCGTATTCAAAGGCGTGCCGCTTGCCGGTGACCATGAAGTCGTCGTCGCGATCGGCGCGCAGCTTGACCGGCCGTTGCAGGCGCGCGGCGGCCAGTGCGGCGGCGGCGGCCCACAGTGCCGACTGCGATTCCTTGCCGCCGAAACCGCCGCCCATGCGCCGGCATTCGACCGCGATATTGTGAATCGGCACGGCCAGCGCGTGTGCCACGATATGCTGCATTTCGCTCGGATGCTGGGTCGAGCAAAATACCAGCATGCCCCGGTCTTCCTTCGGAATCGCATAGGAAACCTGGCCTTCCAGGTAAAACTGTTCCTGGCCGCCGACCGCCAGCCGGCCTTCGACATAATGCGGCGCTTTTTCGAAGGCACCGCGAAAATCGCCGCGCTGCAGCCGCATCGGCGGCAGCACGTAAGACTCGGCTTCATGCGCCGCGCGCGGCGTCAGCACTGCCGGCAAGTCTTGATATTCGACCTTGGCCAGGCGCACGGCACGCCGTGCCAGGTCATGGCTGGCGGCCACCACCAGGAAGATCGGCTGGCCGACGTATTGCACCAGGCCGTCGGCCAGGATCGGATCGTCATGCAGGATCGGGCCGCAATCGTTGGCGCCCGGGATGTCTTGCGCGGTCAGCACCAGCACGACGCCCGGCGCCCGCCTGACCGCGTCGAGGTCTAGTGCGCGGATTCTCGCGTGTGCCTTGGACGACATGCCGAGCGCCGCATGCAGCGTGCCCTGCAATTCCGGCAGATCATCGGTATAAAGCGCTTCACCCAGCACGTGCAGTGCCGCCGATTCATGCGGCCGGGCGCGGCCGACTTCGGCCCAGGCGTCCGGTTCGGTTTGTGTCGGGAGTTGTTCAGCCTGCGGCTTCATCATGCGTCTCCTTAAATGCTGGCGAACGCGTTGACACTGGTGTTCGGCAACGGTGCGTCGGCTCGGGTTTCGAGCCAGAAACGGCGCAACAGGTTTTGCGCCGCTTTCATACGATACGTGCTGGAAGCGCGCATGTCGGACAGGGGAGCATAGTCTTGCGCCAGCATCGCGACCGCCGTCTCCAGCGTGGCTTCATTCCATGGCTGGCCATTCATCGCGGCCTCGGCCAGAGGGGCGCGTTTCGGTGTCGCCGCCATGCCGCCGAAGGCGATGCGCGCGTGGCGCACGATGTCGCTTTGGCCCGCGCCGTCGCGCACGAAGGAAAACGCCGCGCATACCGCCGAGATATCCTGGTCGAAGCGCTTGGCCAGCTTGTAGGTGCGGAACTGCAGTTGCGGCAGCGGCAAGGGAACCCGTAGTGCGGTAACCAGTTCGTCCGCCCGCAGATCCTTTTTCTGGTAGGCGAGATAGAAATTTTCCAGCGGCATGCTGCGCTGGCCGTCGCTGCCGTGCAGTACTACTTCGGCGCCCAGCGCGATCAGCCACGGCATCGAATCGCCGATCGGCGAGCCGTTGGCGACATTGCCGCCCAGCGTGCCGGCATTGCGGATCGGCAGCGAGGCGAAGCGCTGCCACATTTCCGCTAACTGCTCCGGATAATGCCGGCACAGCGTGCGATAGGCGTCGTCCAGCGAGACGCCGGCACCGATTTCCAGTATGCCGTCGCGTTCGCGCAGGGTTTTCAGCTCGGCCACCTGGCCTACGTAAATCAGCTCGCCCAGTTCGCGCAGTTGCTTGGTGACCCACAGGCCGACATCGGTGGAGCCGGCCAGCAATACCGCATCGGGATGAGCTTGGCGCAATTCGAGCAGTTGCGCCAGCGTGCGCGGCGCATGGAATGTCTGGCCGTTGTGCCTGTAGAGGAAAGTTGTACTGCGCTGCAAGCTCCGCAGCGGCTGCGTCACCGAGCTGTGGTCGAAGGGAGCCGGCGGCAATTCACCCATGCGCGTGGCGGCATCGATGATCGGGCGGTAGCCGGTACAGCGGCACAGGTTGCCGGACAGCGCATCATTAACTTCCTTGCGGGTCGGCGCGCGGTTCTCGCCTTCCTGTTGCAGGTACAGTCCCCACAGCGACATGA
>DATJCV010000177.1:0-9653 GCA_035497775.1 Burkholderiaceae bacterium
CGGGATCGGATCGCCGTCCTTGAAGGAATCACTCCATAGCTTCATGCTGTTCTCCTGACTGACAAGATGAAGGGCGGGCGGCGCGGCGCCCGAGTTGTCATTGTGACTGAAAAGCCGTTGCCTCGTTCCGTCGCGCGGCCGGCGGCTTGACCTGCAGCCAGAAAGTGACCGGGCCGTCGTTGGTCAGCGCCACTTGCATGTAGGCGCCGAAACGGCCGCTGGCGACGATCGGGTGGCGCGCCTGCGCCTGCCGCACGCAATACTCGAACAGGCGGCGTCCGAGCTCCGGCGCCGCCGCCGGCGTGAACGACGGCCTCGCACCGGAACCGGTATCGGCCGCCAGCGTGAATTGCGGCACCAGCAGCAAGCCACCGCCGACTTGCGCCAGGCTGCGGTTCATCTTGCCGTCGGCGTCGGCAAACACGCGGTAGCCAAGCAGCTTGGCCAGCAGCGCATCGGCTTCGCGCTCGCCATCGCCGCGCTCGGCGCACAGCAGGCACAGCAAGCCGGCATCGATGGCGCCAATGATCGCGCCATCGACCGTCACGCTGGCGCCGGAGACGCGCTGCAGGAGCGCGATCATGGCAGGCGAGATTCTGCAAACATCAACATACTCCCAATGACAGACACGATTACCGGGCGTTAAATATCAGTTTAAACAACATACGCCCGTTATTATTAAATAATCTGCCGTTCCCGCAGGGGTAGGCGGGAACGGCAGATACTTTCTTTTCCGATTTACGCCGTCAGCGTCACCCGCGCAAACTTGCGCTTGCCGACCTGTAGCACGAAGCTGCCGGCCGCGACCTTCAGCCCCTTGTCGCTGACCACCGTGCCGTCGATGCGCACCCCGCCCTGCTCGATCATGCGCAAGCCTTCCGAGGTCGAGGCGCACAGATTGGCCTGCTTCAGCAATTGCCCGATGCCGAGCGGCGCACCGGCCAGTTGCACCTCTGGAATATCGTCGGGGATGCCGCCGCGCGCGCGGTTATTGAAATCCTCGAGCGCCGCTTCTGCCGCCTGCTGGCTGTGGAAGCGGGCAACGATTTCCTGCGCCAGCGCCACCTTGACGTCGCGCGGGTTCTTCCCGCCCGCCACTTCCTGGCGGAAGCGTTCGATCTCCCCCAGCGAGCGGAACGACAGCAACTCGTAATAGCGCCACATCATGGTGTCGGAAATGCTCATCACCTTGGCGAACATGGTGTTGGCCGGTTCGGTGATGCCGATGTAGTTGCCCTTCGACTTCGACATCTTTTCGACGCCGTCCAGTCCTTCCAGGAGCGGCATGGTCAGGATGCACTGCGGTTCCTGGCCCCAGTCCTTTTGCAGCTCGCGCCCGACCAGCAGGTTGAATTTCTGGTCGGTGCCGCCCAGCTCCAGGTCCGAGCGCAAGGCCACCGAGTCGTAGCCCTGCATCAGCGGATACAAGAGCTCATGCACCGAAATCGGCGTGCCGGCCTTGAAGCGCTTGGTGAAGTCCTCGCGCTCGAGGATGCGCGCCACCGTGTACTTGGCGGCCAGCTCGATCATGCCGCGCGCGCCCAGCTGGTCCGACCATTCCGAGTTGTAGCGGATCTCGGTCTTGGCCGCATCCAGCACCAGGCTGGCCTGGGCGAAATAGGTCTTGGCGTTTTCCTCGATCTGTTCGCGGGTCAAGGGCGGGCGGGTGGCGTTGCGGCCGGACGGGTCGCCGATCATCGAGGTGAAATCACCGATCAGGAAGATCACCGTGTGCCCCAGGTCCTGCAGCTGGCGCATCTTGTTCAAGACCACCGTATGGCCCAGATGCAGGTCGGGCGCGGTCGGGTCGAGCCCGAGCTTGATCCGCAACGGCTGGCCGCTCTGTTCGGCGCGCACCAGCTTTTGCTCGAATTCGCTCTCGATCAACAGTTCGTCCACGCCGCGCTTGGTGATCGCCAGAGCGGCGCGCACCGCCTCGGACAGCGGAGCGGCGACTGGGTTGGCGGCGGTTTCGGAGGCGAAGTGCAGGTCGGCGTTCATGGATGGGTAGTAAATGTCAATTTTCGGGGAATCCCGATTTTCTGTTGATATAATGCACGCTCTTTTCCACTTTCCCGCCCATCAATCCACAAGAACGACAAGAAGAAGCATTGAAGCGGAACCGCAGATTTTAACTGATTGCATGTTCTCGATAGATAAATTGCTGGGCCAAGGCTCACGCGGCAGGCTCTTGTTCGGCTCCACGCGCAAGGCCCGGATGATCTCATTGTCTGCCCTGTTCCTGGCAATGTGCGCATTCGGCGCCGCCGGCGTCGCGCCGATGGCGCCTGACCCTTCCGATCTCCCAGTCAAGTCGATCACGCAAGAACTGATCCTGCCCACCCTGGAGGAGCAGATCTCCACGCTGGAACAACGCCAGCAACAATACGTGCGGGAAGAAAAAGTACGCGCCGGCGACACGCTGGCGGTACTGCTCGACCGCCTGGGCGTGCAGGATGCGACGGCCGCCGGTTTCATCAAGGACAACCGCAGCGCGCGCCGCGTGCTGGAATTGAAGGCGGGCAAACGGGTACAGGTGCAAACCACCGACGACGGGCGCCTGCTATGGCTGTCCACCACACTCGCCAACGGCCGCGACAACCCGGTCAAAAATCTCGTGGTGCAGCGCGCCGGCGACGGCTTTAGCGTGACCGAAGTCGCCGCCGACATGGAAAAGCGGGTCGAAATGCGCTCCGGTGACATCAAGTCCTCGCTGTTTGCCGCGACCGACGCCGCCCAGATTCCCGACCCCATCGCGATCCAACTGGTCGACATGTTTTCCACCGACATCGACTTCGGTTCCGACCTACGGCGCGGCGACCGCTTCAATGTGGTCTACGAAACCTTCTGGCAAGGCGGCGAACTGGTGCGCGCCGGCCGTGTGCTGGCGGCGGAATTCGTCAATGCCGGCAAGACGTACCAGACAGTCTGGTTCAGCGAACCGGGCAACGCCCAAGGCGGCGGCTACTACGGCTTCGACGGCAAATCGCTGAAAAAAGCCTTCCTCAAATCGCCGCTGGAGTTTTCCCGCATTTCCTCCGGCTTTTCGCTGCGCGTACATCCGATTTCCGGCGCCTGGAAGGCGCACAAGGGCGTCGATTTCGCCGCGCCCACCGGCACCCCGGTGCGGGCGGCCGGCGATGGCGCCATCGATTTCATCGGTGGCCAGAACGGTTATGGCAACACGATCGTCATCAAGCACTGGAACAAATATTCCACCGTATACGCGCATCTGAGCCGCTTTGCCGGCGGCATGGCACGCGGCACCAAGGTCAGCCAGGGCGACATCATCGGCTACGTCGGCGCCACCGGCTGGGCCACCGGCCCGCACCTGCACTACGAATTCCGCGTCAACAATGAACCGCGCAACCCACTCTCGGTCGACGTACCGAATGCACCCGCGCTAGCCGGCGCGCAACTGCAGCGCTTTCGCCAGGTGGCGGCCGACATGACGCATCGCTTCGCGCTGCTGCAGGGAATAGGCGCCGCGACCAAGCTCGCCGCGCGTTAAGCCGGGCTGCCGCTGCGCCGCAACCCGCCCGGCATCCGTTTTTTTCATGTCCATCGCAGCCCAAGCCCCTCCGCTTTTCATCGGCCTGATGTCCGGCACCAGCCTGGATGGCGTGGATGGCGTGCTGGCGGCATTTCCACCAGCCAGCGTCGGCGCCGCGGCCCAGACACTGGCGAGCGTGCATGTGCCATTCCCGGCCGATGTGCGCGACGCCTTGCTGGCATTGCAAAGCAGCGGTCCGGATGAAATTCACCGCGAAGCCATGGCATCGATCGCACTGACGCGGCTGTATGGTGCCGCCGTCGCCGAACTATTGGAACAGGCTCGGCTGTTGCCCGGCCAGGTGCGCGCCGTCGGCGTCCACGGCCAGACCATTCGTCACCGCCCCGAACTCGGCTACACCCGCCAGGTCAACCAGCCGGCCTTGTTGGCCGAACTGGCCGGCATCGACGTCATCGCCGACTTTCGCAGCCGCGACGTCGCCGCCGGCGGCCAGGGCGCACCGCTGGTGCCGGCCTTTCACCAGGCGCTCTTTGGCAACGCCGGTGAGGCGCGCGTCGTGCTCAACATCGGCGGCATCGGCAACCTCAGCATCCTGCCCGCAAGCGCCAGCGCGGCTGCGGTCACCGGATTCGATACCGGCCCCGGCAACGTCCTGATGGATGGCTGGATCATGCGCCACCGGCAGCAGCGCTACGACGACAACGGCGCCTGGGCCGCCAGCGGCAAGCCGTTTCCAGCGCTGTTGCAGCGCTTGCGCGACGAACCCTTTTTTGCCTTGCCACCGCCGAAGAGTACCGGCCGCGATCTGTTCCACATGGCCTGGCTGGACGACCGGCTGGCAGCCTTGCCGCCGGCCGACGCGGCCGATGTCCAGGCGACGCTGGCGGCATTCACCGCCGGCACGATCGCCGATGCCATCGCCACGCACGCGGCCAGCGCGAACGCCGTATATGTGTGCGGCGGCGGCGCCCGCAACGGCCATCTGCTGCGGCAACTGACTGCAGCGCTGGCCACGCACGGCCATCCGTCGACGGTGCGCACCACCGACGCGCTCGGCATTGCGCCGGACCAGGTCGAAGCGCTGGCCTTTGCCTGGCTGGCCTCTCGCTTCGACCGCCGCCAGCCCGGCAATCTGCCGGCGGTAACCGGCGCCCGCGGCCTGCGGATTCTGGGGGCGCTGTATCCGGCCCACTGAGTCAGCGGTACGGAGCGCCGCTTATTGGATTGCCCGCTTTCCCTGCTTGTCGTTGCCGCAGTGGTAGGTCGGTCGGCACCCCGTGGCGTTTTGGGCGTCGCAAGCGGGAAAATAGCGTGTCGATAGGCAACGCACGACGCTGGTTTCCGGCCAAAAGCATGCAGGAAAGGCAGCCCATCTCAATCGATGACATAAAAAAAGGACGCTCACGCGTCCTTTTTGTCGCGGCGGCAAGTCCTACACTGAAAACGACGAACCGCAGCCGCAGGTCGAGCTGGCGCCCGGGTTCTTGATGACGAATTGCGCCCCTTCCAGATCGTCCTTGTAGTCGATCTCGGCTCCGACCAGGTACTGGTAACTCATCGAGTCGATCAGCAACTGCACGCCATTCTTGACCATCGTGGTGTCGTCTTCGTTGACTTCTTCGTCGAAGGTGAAACCATACTGGAAGCCCGAGCAACCGCCGCCCTGGACGAAGACCCGTAATTTCAGGTCGGGATTGCCCTCTTCGGCGATCAACTGCGCGACCTTGTTGGCCGCGCTGTCGCTGAAGGCGATCGGCGCCGGCATTTCATTCTCTGTTTGTGCAACAGCATTCATTTCACTCTCCTGCCAGGTAATTCAATGATTCCAGTATAGCCCCTAAGCGGGCCTTGAAGGTGCGCTGGCCGCAGCCAGCTTCAACAACGGTTCCTCGTTTTGATCGTGCGTCAATTTGCCGCATACCTGGGCACCGCCATGCATCTCCAGCGCCTTGTAATGGACATCTCCGGTTATGCGGGCGTTGGGCTGCAATTCAAGCATCTCGGCCGCATAAACCGGTCCGACGATCTGGCCATTGACGATCAGATGGGCGGCCCGCACTTCGCCCTCGACCCGGGCCTGCTCCGAAATCACCAGCATGCTGGATTCGCCCGGCTCGGCAATGAGATTGCCCTTGATCTGGCCATCCAACCGCAAACCGCCGCGAAAGCGCAGGTTGCCTTCGATGCTGGTCGAGCCACCAATCAGGCTGTCGATGGTGTCCCTGGATTTGCGTCCGAACATGTTGTTTCCTCTACAGAGTGGTCGACTGCTGGGCGCGCAGCTTGCCTTGTTCCAGCACGCGCGCCGAAATCGCCTTGATCACGGCGCCCTCCGGCACGCTTAATACGCCCTCAACCCGTTGATAATACTTGAATTCGAGCCGGTATTTGTCGGCATCTCCGGCGTTTGCCTGAGGAAACTGCAGCACTGTCGTCGTGCCATGCTGTACCACGGTCAGCGACAGTTGCAGGTTGCCGCGAAACCCCTGCTGCCGCACCTTCTGCCGCACCAGCAGGCGATAGTGCAGGCGATTGGGCGCCTCCAACTCGCCTTCCAGCCGTGAAATCGCCACATCCTGGGTACCAGTGCCGGTCGGCAGCATGCTCTCGAAAAACGCCAAATCCTCTTTTAGCTTGGCATTTTCCGCTTCCAGCGTCTTGATCTGGATCGCCAGTTCCTGCTGTGCCGCCTGTTCGATCGTAATCCTGCTCTCGCTGGCATCAACGCTGCTGTGCAACTGATCACGCTCCAACTGCAACTGCTTGACCTGCTGCGTCAATTGCGCGATGTGCTGCTTAGCCGCCGCCGGGTCAAAACCGGAAAAATCCCGCCCCATCCGATAGGCCCAGAGTGCAATGGCCAGCGCCAGTGCCAGCAACAGCAGCGTCACCACCGCCTTCAGCGGCCACGATAGCCGGCTCTTGATTGCCATGCGCGGCGCCGAGGCCGGCCGCCGGCGCAAGGTATATTTCATCTGTTCCTCCGATACCGCGCCATGGCGCGCGCCACTTACGGCAATACTGGCACGTGCATCAAGCCCGTGGTTTCAGCCAGCCCGAACATGATGTTCATGCACTGCACGCCTTGTCCCGCCGCGCCTTTCACCAGGTTATCCTCAACCACCAGGATCACCAGCAGATCGCCGTTGCCGGGCCGGTGCAGCGCGATGCGCAGCATGTTCGATGCCCGCACCGAGCGCGTTTCCGGATGGCTGCCGGCCGGCATCACGTCGACAAATGCCTGCTCCCGATAGTAATTTTCGTAGAGCGCCTGAAAGTCGGTCTCGCGCGCCTCGGGCAGAATCGTCGCGTACAACGTCGAATGAATACCACGGATCATCGGCACCAGGTGCGGCACGAAAGTCAGGCCGATCTGGCGCGCCGGGTCATTGCCGGCAATCGCGCGCAAGCCCTGCACCGTTTCCGGCTGGTGGCGATGCCCCTTGACCGCATAGGCCTTGAAGTTGTCCGACGCCTCCGCCATCAGGGTCGAAATTTCCGCCTTGCGCCCAGCCCCGGACACGCCCGATTTGCAGTCGGCAATCAGGCTGGCTTCCTGCACCAGCGGCCTGCCCTGCGCCAGCAGCGGCGCAAAACCGAGCTGCATCGAAGTCGGATAGCAACCCGGCAAGCCAATCAGCCGCGCCTCGGCGATCGCACTGCGATTGACTTCCGGCAAGCCATACACCGCCTGCTTCAACAGCTCGGGGCAGGAATGCGGCATGCCATACCATTTTTCAAACACCGCCGCGTCCTGCAGGCGGAAGTCGGCCGCCAGGTCGATCACTTTGACCCCGGCATCGAGCAATTCCGCCGCCTGCGCCATCGCCACTCCGTGCGGGGTGGCGAAGAACACTACGTCGCAATCGGCAAGGCGTGCCTTGTCTGGACTGGAAAACGCCAAGCCGACGCGGCCGCGCAAGGACGGAAACATGTCAGCGATCGGCATGCCGTCTTCCTTGCGTGAAGTCACCGCCACCAGTTCCGCTTGCGGATGGGTCGCCAACAGGCGCAACAACTCGACCCCGGTATACCCCGTGCCGCCTACGATTCCGACCTTGATCATGATTTTCCTCTGCACCACGTGCAAATCTGGATTTTAACAGCCGCAGAAAAAGCAAAAAAACAAAGCAAAAAACCGCCGAGCGCAAGCCCGGCGGTTTTTCGATGGTCCGAAAATCCGGATTAGCGCTTGGAGAACTGCTTGGCGCGACGCGCCTTGCGCAAACCGACTTTCTTACGCTCGACTTCACGCGCATCGCGGGTCACGAAGCCGGCCTTCGACAGTTCCGGTTTCAGCGTCGCGTCGTAATCGATCAGCGCGCGCGTGATACCGTGGCGCACTGCGCCGGCCTGGCCGGACTCGCCGCCGCCGTTGACGTTGACCATGATGTCGAAGGTTTCGACATTGTTGGTCAATTCCAGCGGTTGACGGATCACCATCAAGCCGGTTTCGCGCGAAAAATACTCAGCCGCAGGCTTACCGTTGACGACGATCTGGCCCGAGCCAGATTTGATGAACACGCGCGCCACTGCACTCTTGCGACGGCCGGTTCCGTAGTTGTAGTTACCGATCATGTCCGTTCCTTAGAGTTCGAGTGCTTTGGGTTGCTGCGCGGCGTGCGGATGCGAAGCATCGGCATACACCTTCAGCTTCTTGATCATCGCGTAGCCAAGCGGGCCCTTGGGCAGCATGCCCTTGACCGCTTTTTCCAGCGCGCGACCGGGAAAACGCTGCTGCATCTTCTCGAACGTGGTGGCATAGATGCCGCCCGGATAAGTGGAGTGGCGATAATAGACCTTGTCGGTCGACTTGGCGCCGGTCACGCGCAGCTTGCCGGCATTGACCACGACGATGAAGTCGCCGGTATCGACGTGCGGAGTAAATTCGGGTTTGTGCTTGCCGCGCAACCGGAGTGCCACTTCGCTGGCAACACGTCCGAGGACTTTGTCCGTCGCGTCAATCACGAACCACTCGCGCTTGACCTCGTGGCCTTTAGCGGAAAAGGTTTTCATGATGACTTCCTGATAAATGAATCGCTCAAATGGGTGGTTCCGCTCGCCCGCCATTACGTTAAACGAACGGCGCCGCGCGGACTCTGCCTTATTGTCTTTCCTGAGCGCACGGAAAGCCGGCAATTATAGCCTTTACCGGCATTCGCCGTCAAATCCGGCGGTCATTCGCCTGCTGCGTCACATTTGACTAAAAAAAGCCCGAGCCGCAAGGGCGTCGGGCTTAAATCCACACCTGAGGAGGAGGGTGGAGGAGACAAGGGGCACTGCGGTGCGATGTTCTTTCACGCACAATTCACGAATTTTCATTATAGCCAAACCATTGTGCACTGCAAGGTAATCATCCCAATTTTTAGTCATTATGGCTTGACGATAATTTTTTCCATCCAAGAAAATCAATAATATTGTTTGAAATCATGATATTGCAAAGTTATTTCATATTACGAACATTACTCCGCGATATGCCGACTGCCGCATCCAACAGATCGCCCTTGCCTCGCGCCACACAGCACACGCGCCAGCGGCAGCCACACGCGCATCAATGGCAGCCATTACAATATTCATCTATTCATCTTGAGCGAGCATAGCGATGGAATGCACCGTACGCTGGACCGGGCCCTCCGGCATGACGTTTTTGGCAGAAACCGGCTCCGGCCATGTCCTGGCGATGGATGGCGCGCTCGAGGGCGGCGGTCGCAACCTGGCGCCGCGACCCATGGAAGTGATGCTGGCCGGCGCCGGCGGCTGCACTGCCTATGACGTCGTCGTCATCCTGCGCAAGAGCCGGCAGAATGTGCGCGGCTGCGACGTCAAGCTGCAAGCAGAACGCGCCGACAGCGATCCGAAGGTCTTCACCAAAATCCACTTCCACTTCACCGTGCGCGGCCGCGATCTGAAGGAAAACCTGGTGGAACGGGCCATCAAGCTATCGCACGACAAATACTGCTCGGCATCGATCATGCTGGAGAAAACCGCAGAAATCACGCACTCATTCGAGATCGTGGATGATCTGGCAGAAACCGAGACCCCCTCTTAGCATCATCGCCCCGCCCACGGTTCGCCAGTCCTCGTATCCACCACCTCGCTCTTGCCGCCCTGCCGCTGTCAACTGCCGGCTGCATACTCA
>DATJCV010000178.1:0-8719 GCA_035497775.1 Burkholderiaceae bacterium
TGAATTTCTTCGAACAGCTTCGAGAGTTCGCGCGCGAACACGATCCGGCGCGCGCCGTCGAAGGCGGCCGCCAGTGCCGCCACGGTGTCGACGATGCGGTGCGGCGCTTCATACAGCACCAGCGTGGCCGGCAGGGCGCGCAAGTTGGCCAGCGTACTGGCACGTTGTTGCGCCTTGGCCGGCAGGAAGCCGACGAAATGGAAGTGATCGTTGACGAGCCCCGAGACCGATAGCGCGGCGATTGCCGCCGAGGCTCCAGGCAGTGGCAGCACCCGCAAGCCGGCCTGCAACACCGCATCGACGATGCGCGCGCCGGGATCGGACACCGCCGGTGTGCCGGCATCCGACACTAGCGCGATGCGCTCGCCCGCCTGCAGGCGGGCGACGATCTTGTCGGCCACCGTCCGTTCATTGTGCTGATGGGCGGCGAGCAGTGGTTTTGACAGGCCATAGCGGCTCAGCAGGTGACCAGTATTGCGCGTGTCTTCGCAGGCGACGGCGTCCACCAGCGTCAGCACGTGCAGCGCGCGCAAGCTGATGTCGCCGACGTTTCCGATGGGTGTGGCGAGAACATATAATGCCGACAACGGATAAGTCTGCTGTACCACCTCGCGCATGATCGGCAAGGCAAGGGTGAAATCGGAAGCGTGATTGGTCATCAGGAGGCGGCGATGGGGTACGGATCAGTGAAGGTGATGGCGCTGGCGCTACTATGGTGCGGATTGTGCGCTGCCGCGCCGGCAAACACAACCGCAGCCGGCGCGCCGCCGCTGGCGCAGAACGCCGTTCCCGACACGGGTCCCCTGGGGCCGCCGACCGGCACGACGGTGCCGACCGATCCGCTGACGGGACCGACGTCGACGCCGGCGGTGATCCGGATGGCGCTGCTGTTGCCGCTGCATTCGCACACGCTGGGCGCGGCGGCGCAGGCGGTGCGCGCCGGCGTGCTGGCCGGCCACCAGCGCGAGGCGGCCGGCGTCACGGTGGACGTGCTGGAGAGCGGCGACGCCGCGCAGGACGTGCTGTCCGCCTATGCGGCAGCGGTCGGCAAGTTCGATATCGTGATTGGGCCGCTGTCGCGCGCCGATGTCGCCGCCGTGGCGCAGAGCGGTAACGTGAGCCGGCCCACCATCGCGCTGTCGGCGCCGCAGGCGCCCGGCAGCGAGGCCGAGCCGACGCCGCCGCCGCGCATGCTGGTGGTGGGGCTGTCGCTGGAGGACGAAGCGCGCCAGGTCGCCGACTGGATCGGAGCCGCCCGGCCGGGCGCAAAGACCTTCGTGATCTCGACCGGCAGCGCCTGGCAGCAGCGCGCCGCCCGCGCGTTCGCCGCGCAGGCGCGGCAGGCCGGGTTGGCCATCCAGGCCATGGAGCTGAGCCTGGCCAGCGGCTATGTCAGTCCGAGCGGGCTGGCGCAGCTGAAGCAGCGCATCACGGCGGAACAGCCGGAGGCGCTGTTCGTTGCGCTCGATGCGCAGCAGGCCAAGCAGCTGCGCGTGGCAGTCGGCGACGAGATCCCACTGTACGGCACGTCGCAGCTGAACCCCTTGACGCCATCCGACTGGGCGGCCACCGAGCCGGTCAATGAACTCAACGGCGTGCGGCTGGTGGATATCCCCTGGCAGCTGCAGACCGACCATCCGGCGGTGATGGTGTATCCGCATCCGCATCCGCTGCCCGACCCCGAGCGCAAGCGCAGCGCCGACCTGGAGCGGCTGTACGCGCTCGGCATCGATGCCTATCGCGTGGCGCGCGCCATCGCCACCGGCAGCACGAACTTCGGCATCGACGGCGTCACCGGCAAGCTCGCCGTCAGTTTCGGTGACAGCGCGCCCGGCTTCCGGCGCATCGAGCCGCAGGCGGTCTATCGCGACGGCAAGGTACAAGCGCTGGCCGGTCCGTGAGCGGCGCCCACCGGCAAGATATTGCCGCTAAGCCCTGCCGCAAAAAGCCGTGGAAAAAAGGCGCGGCCGCGCCTATAGTGAAAACTTGATCTTTTGCGGTTTGGGACGCGCGCCTCGGCAGTGTATCCGTGCGGCAATTCGCCGCTTGCCGCCCGCAGGCCTGGACCGGGTGTCTTAACGATTCCGGAGAATTGCAATGCATCCCTTCATCGCCTCCGCCCAAGCCGAGATCGATCGCTCGATCCCCGACCTGACCGCCATTTACCAGGACCTGCACCGCCATCCCGAACTGTCGATGCATGAGGTGCGCACCGCAAAGATCGCGGCCGATGCGCTCACAGCGCATGGCTTCGAAGTGACGACCGGTGTCGGCGGCACCGGCGTAGTGGGCGTCTTGCGCAACGGCGCTGGCCCGACCGTGATGCTGCGTGCCGACATGGACGCGCTGCCGATCACGGAAGCGACCGGCCTGCCCTACGCCAGTACCGTCACGGCCAAGGACGACGAAGGTGTGGAAGTGGGAGTGGCGCATGCCTGCGGCCACGACTTTCACGTAACCTGGCTGATCGGCGCGGCGCGCGTGCTGGCCGCGCAGCGCCAGCAGTGGCAGGGCACGTTGCTGGCGGTGTTCCAGCCGGGCGAGGAAGTCTCGCGCGGCGCCCAAGGCATGATGGACGACGGCATGATTGAGCGCTTTCCGAAGCCGGACGTGATCCTCGGCCAGCACGTCATGGTCGGCGTCGCCGGCACCATCGGCTACCGCAGCGGCGTCATCCTGTCGGCCGGCGACAGCCTCAAGGTCAAATTGTTCGGGCGTGGTTCGCACGGCTCGCAACCGCAGACGTCGATCGATCCGGTGATCATGGCGGCCGCCACCACGATGCGGCTGCAGACAATCGTCTCGCGCGAGATCGGGCCGCTGCAAAGCGCGGTGCTGACGATCGGCGCGCTGCAGGCCGGCACCAAGGAAAACATCATCCCGGACGATGCCACGCTCAAATTGAATATCCGCACCTATGACGAAGACGTGCGCGAGCATATGCTGTCGGCGGTGCGGCGCATCTGCTGCGCCGAATGCCAAGCCTCGAATGCGCCGCGCGATCCGGAGTTCAGCACCCTGAGCAGCTATCCGCTGACCGACAACGATGCCGCCGCCACCGCCCGCGTGGCGCAGGCGTTCAAGACTCAGTTCGGCGAGAATGCCCATGAGACGGCGCCGACCTCGGCCAGCGAGGATTTCAGCGTCTTCGGCCGCCGCTGGAACGTGCCCTACGTGTTCTGGATCGTCGGCGGCACCGATCCGAAGGTCTATGCGCAAGCCAAGGCCGCCAAGCAGTTGAACACCCTTCCCAGCAACCATTCGCCCAAATACGCGCCGGTGCTGGACCCTACCCTGAAGACCGGCCTGCAGGCGATGCTGGCGGCGGCAGCGGCATGGTTGTGCGGCAGCGAGCCGGCCGCCGCATGAATGGCCAGTTTGCGTTCAACCTGCTCGACCTGATCGGCACCTTCGTATTTGCCATCAGCGGCGCCACCGCCGCCCGGCAGCGTCATCTCGACCTGTTCGGTGTGCTCACGATCGCCTTCGTCACCGCCTGCGGCGGCGGCATTTTCCGCGATCTGTGCATCGGCGCCATTCCGCCCGCCGGCCTTGCCGACTGGCGCTATCTGGCGCTGGCGGTGAGTGCGGCGTTACTGACCCTCGGCGCCTACCCGCTGGTGCGCCGGCTGCAACAGCCGGTCTTGCTGTTCGATGCCGCCGGCCTGGGATTGTTCGCGGTCTCCGGCGCGCAAAAAGCGCTGCATTTCGGTCACAATGCGGAAGTCGCCGTCCTGCTCGGCATGATCACCGCCGTCGGCGGCGGCATGGCGCGCGATGTGCTGCTGAATCGCGTGGCCGTCGTGCTGCGGAAGGAAATCTATGCGTCGGCGGCGCTGGTCGGTGCCGCGCTCGCCGCCGCGGGCGTGCACTACCAATGGCCGGCGGCGACCAGTACCTGGCTGCCGATCCTGGCTTGCTTCAGCCTGCGCTATCTGTCGTTGCGCTACCATTGGAATCTGCCCCGGTTCCGGCACGACCCGCACGACAAGCGGGAAACTGCCGAGTGACGGCTCGATTGGCGTCGTGCGCGGCCCGCGCATTTTCGCTTCACCTCCCGACGAAACGGCATCCGATGCGCTCGAAGGTATCCGCCTAGATGGATTTCACTCCGCTTCTGCGGCGCTTGCGCACCAGCCGCCAGCGCATCGGCCAGGCCGGGGAGGACGCAGCGCTGGCTTACCTGCAGCAGCGCGGATTGTTGATGGTCGAGCGCAATTTCCGCTGCAAGGGTGGCGAGATCGACCTCATCATGCGCGACGGCGCGGCGCTGGTGTTCGTCGAAGTGCGGTGTCGCGCCGACACCCGGCATGGCGGCGCCGCCGCCAGCGTGACGCCGGCCAAGCAGGCGCGGCTGCTGCGAGCGGCGCAGTTTTACCTGCTGCGCTATCAGGCGCCACCAGCCTGCCGCTTCGACGTGATCGCGATTGACGGCAGCGCCATCAACTGGTTGAAAAATGCGATCGAAAGCTGAGCCGAAAACCGGGCTGCGGCGAGCGCGCGTGCGGCTCTCCTTTATAATCCCCCCACCATGAACCTGCAAACCATCCTCGCGCACTTCCATGAAAGTGCCGAACTCAAGATCCAGGCCGCATCGGTGCTGGCCGAACCCATTGCGCAAGCGGTGGAACTTATGTTCACAGCCTTGTCTAATGGAAACAAAATCCTGGCTTGCGGTAATGGTGGCTCAGCCGCCGACTGCCAGCATTTTGCGGCCGAACTGGTGGGACGCTTCGAGCGCGAACGGCTGCCGCTGCCGGCGCTGGCGCTGACCACCGATACCTCGATTTTGACCGCGGTCGGCAACGACTACAGTTTCAACGAGATCTTTTCGAAGCAGGTGCAGGCCTTCGGCCAGGCCGGCGATATCCTGCTGGCGCTGTCGACCTCGGGTAATTCCGCCAACGTGCTGGCGGCGATCGATGTCGCACTCGAGCGCGACATGCACGTGGTGGCGCTGACCGGTAAGGGCGGCGGCGCAATCGCCGCCAGGCTGGGCGGCGACGATGTCCACATCTGCGTGCCGCACGCCCGCACCGCGCGGATTCAGGAAGTACATTTGTTGACGATTCACTGCCTGTGCGACGGTATCGATGTCGCTTTATTTGGAGGAGATGCACATGATTGAACCAGGCTCGAAATTGCAACGCGGCTGGAATGCAGTGCGGCGGCCGCTGGCCGCCGTAGCGCTGTGCGGGATGCTGGCGGTTAGCCTGCAGGGCTGCCTCGGGCTGGCGGTGGGCGGCGCCGTGATGGGCACGCTGGCGGCAACCGACCGCCGCACCCTGGGCGCGCAAACCGAAGACAAGGCGATTGCGCTGAAGGCAATCGACCGCGTGGCCAACGTGCCGGGCGCCAACAGCAACCATGTCAACGTCACCAGCTTCAACCGCAAGGTGCTGCTGACTGGCGAAGTGCACGATGAGCAGGCAAAAGCGGCGGTCGAGCGCGAAGTGGCCGGCATCGCAGGTGTGCAGTCGATTGTCAACGAGCTGACGGTGGCGGGCGCTTCCAGCTTCACCGCGCGTTCCAACGATTCGCTCCTGACCGGCAAGGTCAAGGCTTCGTTCGTGGACGACAAGGTGATCTACGCCAATTCAATCAAGGTCGTCACCGAACGCAGCATCGTGTATCTGATGGGACGCGTGACGCCGGCCGAAGGCGCGCGCGCAGCGTCGATCGCCAGCGGTGTGTCGGGAGTGCAGAAAGTGATCAAGGTGTTTGAGTACATCACCGACGCCGAATTGCAGGACCTGACGGCCAAGCCGGAAACCCAGGCCAGCAAATAGTTCGAATCTTGCGTTCGGGTATCAAGTAGGTTAACGTAAGCCGCCAGACAATCCGTCTGGCGGTTTTTTTTCGGGGGAAGCATGATCGCTCTGATCGCGGTGCTGGCCGTTGTCTTGCTGGCGGTGTTTTGGGCGGTGGGCGCGTACAACCGCCTCATCAACCTGCGCAACCGTTTCAAGAACGCCTTTGCCCAGATCGACGTGCAGTTGAAGCGGCGTTACGACCTGATTCCGAATCTGGTGGAAACCGCTCGTGGCTACATGAAGCACGAGCGTGAAACGCTGGAAGCAGTGATCGCCGCCCGCAGCCAGGCGGTCAGCGCCACCGCGCGCGCCGCCGGCAATCCGGCCGACGCCGCCGCAGTGCAGCAGATGGCGGCGGCCGAAGGAGCACTGACCGCGACCCTGGGCAAGCTGTTCGCGCTGTCGGAAGCCTATCCCGACCTCAAGGCCAATCAAAACATGATGCAGCTGACCGAGGAGCTGACCAGCACCGAGAACCGCATCGCCTTCGCGCGCCAGGCCTACAACGACGGCGTTACCGAATACAACACCGCGCTGCAACTGTTTCCCGGCTCGATCATCGCCGGCATGTTCGCCTTCACCCCGGCGCAATTGCTGGAAGCCACCGAGTCGGCGCAGGAACGGCAGCCGGTCAAGGTCAGCTTCTGAGCAGCCCCGGCGACTGAACTTGCCCTTAGCCGCCGCTCGCGGCCGCTCATCCCAGCATGGACTTTTTCACACAGCAGGAGCACGCACGGCGCCAGACCAAGACGCTGGTGCTGCTGTTCGCGCTGGCGGTGCTGGCCATCGTCGTCGCGGTCAATCTGGCGCTGGCGCTGATCTGGATCTGGGCCAATGGCGAGCCGCTGGCCGGCAGCCATGATTATCCGGTCGGCTTTTTCGCCACCAATACCATCGTCACGCTGGCGCTGATCGGCGGCGGCTCCCTGATCCAGAGCTGGAACCTGCGCGACGGCGGCGATGCGGTGGCGCGCATGGTCGGCGGTCGGCCGCTCTTGCCCGCCTCGCGCGACCTGGCGGAGCGGCGTCTGTTGAACGTGGTGGAAGAAATGGCGCTGGCAGCCGGCATCGCCTGTCCCAAGGTTTATCTGTTGGACCAGGAAGAGGCGATCAACGCCTTCGCCGCCGGCCACAATCCGAACCAAGCCGTGATCGCGGTCACGCGCGGCGCCTTGAAGCGTCTGAATCGCGATGAATTGCAGGGCGTGGTCGGGCATGAGTTCAGCCATATCCTGAACGGCGACATGCGTCTGAACGTCAACCTGATCGGCGTCCTGTTCGGCATCCAGATGGTGGCCGGATTCGGCCGCACCCTGATGGAGTTCGGCGGCCGCGTCTGGGGTCGCCGCGGGCGCGACGAGAAAGGCGCGTCGGGACAGGCGATCGTGTTGGCGATCGGACTGGTGCTGTTCGTGGTTGGCTATATCGGCATCTTTTTTGGCCGCCTGATCAAGGCCGCGGTATCGCGCCAGCGCGAATTCCTGGCCGACGCCAGCGCCGTGCAATTCACCCGCAACCCGGACGGCATCGGCGGCGCGCTGCGCAAGATCGGCGGCCTGGGGCGCAACGACGGCCCCGGTTCGCGCATCGATAATTCGCATGCGGAGCAACTGTCGCATTTATTTTTGGGCGCGGCGCGGCCGTCGCTGGTCAATGGCTGGCTGGCCACCCACCCGCCGCTGGCCGAGCGCCTGCGGCGCATTTATGGCCGTGGCGTCGAGTTCGTGGAGGCGCCGGAAATCGTCGAATCGGCCCCTGCCGCCGAGCCGATGCTGGCGGATATCCCGTATTTCGCCCCGGCGGCGGCCGGGGCCCGTACTCCACAGCCAGTCCCGCTCGCGGCCGCAGCGCCGACGATGGCCTTGCCGGCGGCTGACGCGGAGCAGTCTGTCGGCGCGCCGCCGTTGCCGCTCCAGCTGCGCAATGCGGTGCGCGAGCCGCAAGCCGCGTGCGCCGTGGTGTACGCGCTGCTGCTCGGCCCGGCGTCCGAGCGGCCGCCACAGATGGCGCTGCTGCAGGCGGCCCAGCCGCAGCAGGCGAAACTGGCTGCGTGGCTGGCGCAGGCGCTGGAACGCTTGCCGAAAAGCGCGCGTCTGCCGCTGCTCGATTTGGCAATGCCGGCACTGCGCCAGTTGTCGAGCCGGCAGCAGCGTATCCTGTTGGAGACCGCCGACCAGTTGATCGGCGCCGACGCGCGCGTCACGCTGGCCGAATTCGTGGTGCAAACTATCCTGCAGCGCCGGCTCGGCGCGCATGCCGGGCGCGCGGTGCCGGTGCGCTTTGCCAGCCTCGTCCGTGTGCGCGCCGAAGTCGCCTTGTTGCTGTCGCTGGTGGCGCACGTGGCAGCCGCCCGCCCCGTGGAACCGCCAGCCTCGGCGGCGGTCGAATCGGCTGCGTTGCAGCGCTTTTTGCGCGCAGCCGCCGGTTGTCCGCGGCTGGCCTTGACGGCCCGGGATTTCACCGCGGCGAGCGCGGTCGGCTTTGCCGCAGTGCACGCCGCGCTGGAGCGCGCCAATCAACTGGCGCCGCGGGCCAAGCCGGAGCTGGTGGAGGCCTGGCTGGCGGTGGCGCTGGATGGCCAGTTGCTCTCTGCGGCCAGTGCCGACGTCCTGCGGGCGTTGTGCGCGGCGATCGACGCGCCGATTCCGGCCGCGGTCGCCGCCAGCTATGCCGATTGTTTTCGGGGTCAGGCATGAATCCGGCCTGGTTCCAGCCATTGCACTATGTTGATCTTCACGGGAGTCTCGAATGCGCCGCACCTTTCTGAAAAACCTGATGGCCGGCTTGCCGCTGGCCGCGCTGGGCACTGCCGGCATGTTTGCGGCCAACCGTTCGGCGCTGGCGGCCGATGCCACGGTCAAGGTGGTGTATCACTTTGCCGATGGCGCGGCGCAGGCGGCGCGCGG
>DATJCV010000179.1:0-1799 GCA_035497775.1 Burkholderiaceae bacterium
GCGCTGTTCGTCGCGCCGCCGGTGCGCGTGCCCGGCACGGCGATTTTCCTGCGCGGCGAGACCGACGGCGTGCCGCACGCGATGCTGCACAACCTGGCGCACAACAAGGTGCTGCACGAGCGCGTGGTGTTCCTGACCGTGCATATCCGCGACATTCCGTGGGTGGAGCGCAGCGAGCGGCTGCGCGTGCGGCCGCTGGGCCATGGCTGCTACCAGTTCGATGTGTATTACGGCTTCAAGGACGAGCCGAATATCCCGCGGGCGCTGGAGCTGGCGCCGCCCGAGCTGCAATGCGAAACCATGGAAACTTCCTACTTCATCGCGCGCCAGACGGTGCTGGCGTATCCCGGCGAGGGCATGGCGCCATGGCGCGAACGGCTGTTCATCACCATGTCGCGCAATGCGCGCGGCGCCGCCGATTACTACCAGGTGCCGTTCAACCGGGTGATCGAACTGGGGACCCAGGTGACGATCTGAGGCGGCGCCTCAGGCGGCGGCACCCGGCACGCGGCTCTTGAAGCCGCGCCACAAGCCTTCCGCCGAATACAGCGCCAGCCCGGACCAGATCAGGGCGAAGCCGGTCATGCGGACCGCATCGAACGGTTCGTGATACAACCAGACGCCCAGCAGCAGTTGCAAGCTCGGACTCAGGTATTGCAGCAAACCCATCAATGACAATGGGATGCGGCGCGCGCCGGCGGCAAACAGCAACAGCGGCACCGCGGTGATCGGGCCGGCCGCCAGCAGCAGCCATTGCAAGTGCGCCGGCGCGGCCAGGAAGGTATTTTGGTGGTTGATAGTTAGATACACAAAATAGCCGAGCGCAAGCGGAAACAGCAGCAGCGTTTCCAGCGACAAACCTTCCAGCGGCCCCAGCACCGCCGTTTTGCGCAGCAACCCATAGCCGCCGAAGCTGATTGCCAATGCCAGACCGATCCAGGGTGGATGGCCGGCCTGCCACGTCAGCCAGGCGACCCCGGCGGCAGCCAGCGCCACCGCCATCCATTGCACCGGACGCAGCCGTTCCTGTAACAGCAACAAGCCGAGCAGGATACTCACCAGCGGATTGATGAAATAGCCGAGGCTGGCATCGATCACGTGGCCGCTGTTGACGGCCCAGATATACAGTAGCCAGTTGCCGGCCAGCAGGATCGCGCTCAGCGTAAAACCGGCCAGCACCTTCGGCTGTCCCAGCAGCGGCCGCAACCAAGCCCATTGCCGGCGTAGCGCCAGCACCGCCAGCACGAAGGCCAGCGACCACAGCATGCGGTGCATCAGGATTTCGACCGGCTGGATGGCTTGCAGCGCCTTGAAGTACACCGGAAACAAGCCCCACATGATGTAGGCCAGGACAGCGTAAAGCACGCCAGTGCGCATGATGGTTCGATCGTGAAAGAGTCGCTGCCGGCTTGCGGCCAGGCAGTGTCGTCGGGATTGGTTGCGACAGCCCTGGGGCCGGGACAAATTTTCCATGAGGCCAGTGATTATCGCAACAATTGGCTTGAGGCGAGTGAGACCGTTGCCAACGCATGAGACGCTGCGGGCCCGAGGCGGCAATGGACTGAAAGCCGCGCCGGCAAGTCATGCGATACCTGTGTCCAATTTTGCAAAAAGGATTCTATAGGAGTATGCCGCATAAACACATATTTCTATTGTGACACCACCCATCCATGCATGGAGTATCTGATTGCCATACGGCTCGTCGAATGCACGGCAGGTGACGCCGCTACCCTGACATGAGGCATCGGAGAGAAATGCTGAGAGCGACGCTCAAAAAAATTCGACGTCGTTGTCGTTGG
>DATJCV010000180.1:0-5388 GCA_035497775.1 Burkholderiaceae bacterium
TCCATCGCCGCCATCAGCGCCAGCAGCGGCTTGACGTAGATGCGGGTCGGCTCCATCAGGACGTCGGCCAGCGGCCGGCCGTGGAAATCGGCATTCAGGTCGGGCTTGGCCACCGCCAGGATCTTGCGCACCAGCGAATAGCCGTTCGAATGCACGCCGGACGACGCCAGTCCCAGCACCACGTCGCCGGGCACGATCTTCTTGCCGTCGATGATGTCGGCCTTTTCCACGGCGCCGACGGCGAAGCCGGCCAGGTCGTATTCGCCTTCCGGATACATGCCCGGCATCTCGGCGGTCTCGCCGCCGATCAGCGCGCAGCCGGCCTGTTCGCAGCCCTGGGCGATGCCCTTGATGACGTCGGTGGCGGTCGCCACGTCGAGCTTGCCACAGGCGAAATAGTCGAGGAAGAACAGCGGTTCGGCGCCCTGCACCAGGATGTCGTTGACGCTCATCGCCACCAGGTCGATGCCGACCGTGGCGTGACGCTTGAGGTCGAAGGCCAGCTTCAGCTTGGTGCCGACGCCATCGGTGCCGGACACCAGCACCGGCTCCTTGAACTTCTTGCCGATCTCGAACAGTGCGCCGAAACCACCGATGCCGCCCATGACGCCCTCGCGCATGGTGCGCTTGGCAAACGGCTTGATCGCTTCGACCAGCGCATCGCCGGCGTCGATATCCACACCGGCGTCGCGGTAGGAGAGGGAAACTTGGGAAGGGGCGGTCATGATGAAATTAGCGGCAGAGGCGGTAAAATACGCAATTAGAGCCGCAGCGCACGCCGCGGCGAATCTGCCATTCTATCAAACCGACCGCTCCGCCTCCCTCTTACATGCCATTTCCTTTCGCACCCGATCAAAAACAAGGCTGGTTGTGGTTTGCCGTCGGGGTAGCGCTGGTGGCGCTGCTGGTATTGCTGGCACCAATCCTGACGCCGTTCATCGCGGCCGCCATCCTGGCCTATGCGCTCAATCCCGGCGTCGACTGGATCGAGCGGCGGCGCATCGCAAAATTCCACCTGCCACGCGCGATCGCGGCGCTGCTGATGATCCTGTTGCTGTTCGCGGCGATGCTGGCTTTGCTGCTGATCGTGGTGCCGATCGTGCAAAGGGAAATCCCGGCGCTGCAGCAGCAAATCCCGATGCTGCTGGAAAAACTGAATGCGGCGGTCGCACCGCGGCTGCAGGCGCTCGGCTTCGACGTCAACGTCGACATCGACGGCATCAAGAAACTGCTGGCGGAGCACATGGCGGGCAGCGGCGAAGCGCTGGCCGGCACCTTGTGGGCGTCGGCCAAAACCGGCGGCAGCGCGGTGATCGGCTGGCTCGGCACGCTGTTCCTGATTCCGATCGTGCTGTTCTACCTGCTGCTTGACTGGCATGGCTTGCTGGCCAGAATCGAAGACGCACTGCCGCGCAGCTGGGTGACTCGCATCAGCCAACTGGCCAAGGAAGCCGACGGCCTGCTGGCGCAATACCTGCGCGGGCAATTGCTGGTGATGCTGATCCTGGCCGTGTATTACTCGTCGGCGCTGGCGATCGCCGGCTTCGAAATCGCGCTGCCGGTCGGCATCATCACCGGCTTCCTGGCGTTCATCCCGTATCTCGGCTTCGGTCTCGGGCTGACGCTGGCGCTGTTGACGGCAATCTTGCAGTTCACCGGCCTGTACGGCCTGATCGCGGTGGCGATCGTGTACTCGATCGGCCAGGTGCTGGAGAGCTTCATCCTGACGCCGTACCTGGTCGGCGAGCGCATCGGCCTGCACCCGATCATCGTCATCTTCGCACTGCTGGCATTCGGCCAGCTGTTCGGCTTCGTCGGCGTGCTGCTGGCCTTGCCGGCATCCGCCATCCTGTCGGTCGCGGTGCGGCACATGCACGAGCTGTACCGCAACAGCACTTTCTATAGCCAGCCATGAGACAGCTGCTCCTCGACCTCGAACCGGACAAGCCGCAAACGCTGGCCAACTTCGTCGTCAGCCAGAACCGCGAGCTGGCGCAATTGCTAACCCAGTTCGCCGCCCATGCCGAACAGCTGCCGGCCGAGCGCTTTGTCTACCTGTGGGGCGAGGCCGGCGCCGGCAAGACCCACCTGCTGAAAGCGCTGGCGGCCAGCGGCGCGGCGCGTTACATTGGCCCGGAAGACAGTGCAGCAAGCGCCGATGGCGCAGCCTTTCTGTTTACGCCGGCGATCCGCCTGTATTTGCTGGATGACTGCGATGCCTTGCCGGCGCCGGCCCAAATCGCGGCCTTCGCGCTGTTCAACCAGATTCGCGAACATGGCGCGCTGCTGGTCTCGGCCGGCGCCCTGCCGCCGGCGCAACTGGCGCTGCGCGAGGATTTGCGCACCCGGCTCGGCTGGGGCTTGATTTACCAGGTGCATGGTTTGAGCGACGACGACAAGCTGGCTGCGCTGAGCCAGGCCGCCGTCAGCCGCGGCTTGTCGTTGTCGCCGGGCGTGCTACCGTACCTGATCACGCATTTCCGGCGCGACATGCGCTCGCTGTCGGCCATGCTCGATGCGCTCGACCGCTATTCGCTGGAGACCCGGCGCCCCATTACCCTGCCTTTGCTGCGCCATCTGCTGCAGCTGGAAAACGAAAGCCCGACTGCATGAATCTCGCCCTGTTCGATCTCGACCACACGCTGCTGCCGCTCGACTCCGATTACGAGTGGGGCCAGTTTTTAACCCGCATCGGCGCCGTCGACGCCGACGAATTCAAGCGCAAGAATGCCGGCTTCTACCAGCAGTACCAGGCCGGCACGCTGGACCCGGTGCAATACCTGGAATTCGTATTCGGCACGCTGGCTCGCTTTCCGCGCCGCCAGCTGGACGACTGGCATCGCCAGTTCATGCACGAAGTCATCACGCCGGCGCTGTTGCCGGCGCCGCGCGACCTGGTGCGGCGCCATCAAGACGCCGGTGACCTGGTGGCAATCGTGACCGCCACCAACAGCTTCGTCACGACACCGATCGCGGCCGCTTTTGGCGTGGCCAACCTGATTGCGGCGGAACCGGAAGTGAGCGCGGCTGGCGAATTCAGCGGCCGTCTGCGCGGCATCCCTCCCTACGGCGCCGGCAAGCTCATCAATACCCGCGCCTGGCTGGCGACGCTGGACCGCTCGCTGGACAGTTTCCAGCACAGCTATTTCTACAGCGATTCGCAAAACGACATTCCGCTGCTGTCGGCGGTCACGCATCCGGTTGCCACCAACCCCAACCCGCTGTTGCGCGCCCACGCCATCCAGCATGACTGGCCGTTGCTGCATTTGTTCGACGAACCAAACTAAAGCCTGTACACATCTCGATGATTAAACAACTGATCCGGCGTATTCTGGGTAAAAACAAAAACGACACCAAGCGCGACCCGACCCAGCCGGTGGTGCTGGCGCCGAAGCAGCATGGGATCGACCCGGCCTTGTTGTCGCCGAACGCGATCCGCGTCACGCAAGCGCTGCAGGAAGCCGGATTTACCGCCTTCATCGTCGGCGGCGCAGTGCGCGACCTGCTGCTGCACGTCAAGCCGAAGGATTTCGACGTCGCCACCAACGCCACGCCGGAGCAGGTCAAGCGGCTGTTCCGGCGCGCCTTCATCATCGGCAAGCGCTTTCGCATCGTGCACGTGATGTTCGGGTCCGAACTGATCGAAGTCACCACCTATCGCGGCGCCTCGGCCGAGGAAGCGCCCAAGGACGAGTTCGGCCGCGTGCTGCGCGACAACACCTTCGGCCTGCAGCATGAAGACGCGATCCGGCGCGACTTCACCATCAACGCCATGTATTACGACCCGGCGACCCAGACCGTGCTCGACTACCACGGCGGCATGGACGATATCCGCAGTGGCACCTTGCGCATGATCGGCGTACCGGAAGTGCGCTATCGCGAAGACCCGGTGCGCATGCTGCGCGTGGTGCGCTTTGCGGCCAAGCTGAACTTCACGATCGACCCGGCCACGGCGGCGCCGATTGCGGTCATGGCGCCGCTGATCAATAACGTGCCGACCCCGCGCGTGTTCGATGAAATGCTGAAGCTGCTGATGAGCGGCCAAGCGCTGGCGTGCCTGCAGCAACTGCGCAAGGAAGGCTTGCATCACGGTTTGCTGCCGCTCTTGGACGTGGTGCTGGAGCAGCCGATGGGCGAAAAATTCGTGACGCTGGCGCTGGCCAATACCGATGCCCGCGTGCGCGCCGGCAAACCGGTGTCGCCGGGATTCCTGTTTGCCTCGCTGCTGTGGTACCAGGTGCTGGGCAAATGGAAGGCCTACCAGGCCGCCGGCGAACATCCGATCCCGGCGCTGCATCTGGCGGCCGACGACGTGCTGCATGCGCAAACCGACAAGCTGGCGCTGCAGCGCCGCATCGCCTCCGACATGCGCGATATCTGGGCCATGCAGCCGCGCTTCGAGCGCCGCACCGGCAAGGCACCCTACCGTTTGCTGGAAAGCGAACGCTTGCGCGCCGGTTACGACTTTTTGCTGCTGCGTTGCGCCTCCGGTGAAATGGATGCCGAACTGGGCGAATGGTGGACCGCGTTCATGGCCGCCGATGGCGCCGGCCGCGAAGAACTGCTGGCGCAAAAGCCGAAGGGCGGTATCGCTCCCGCCAAAAAGCGCCGGCGGCGCAGCCCGCGCAAGGCGGATCAGCCGGGAGCGGACGGCGCGCCGGCGACCGCGCATCATCCGGAGCAGGACGCGACTTGAAAACGGTTTCGCCAGCGGCGGTGGCCGCCTACGTCGGCCTCGGCGCCAACCTGGGCGATGCCGCGGCGAACGTCCGCCAAGCGTTGCTGCGGCTGGCCGACCTGCCGCGCAGCCGGCTGACGGCCCAGTCGAGCTTGTTTTGCAGCGCACCGATCGATGCCGATGGCGATGACTACGTGAATGCCGTGGCCCGGCTGGAGACCGAGCTGCCCGCCCTGCAGTTGCTGCAGCAACTGCAGGCACTGGAGGACGAATTCGGCCGCGTGCGCGCCTACCGTAACGCGCCGCGCACGCTGGACCTGGACCTGCTGCTGTATGGCGACGCCCAGATCCACGACCAGCTACTGACGGTGCCGCATCCGCGCCTGACCGAACGTGCGTTCGTGCTGATTCCGCTGCTGCAGATCGAGCCGCTGATCACGATTCCGGGTGCCGGGCTGGCACATGTGTTTGTACCGGGAGTGGCGGCGCAGGCAATCCGCAAGATGTGAGCCGGCCCTGCGCCATGCCAGCCACCACGACGCCGGGTTGCCGCCGGCGGCCACGACCGACCATCCTGATTTTTCGCTCTCGTCAATAGCACGCCATGCAGATCCCCGTCATCGTTCAGACCGTCGGGCTCTTGAGCCTGTCCAACATCTTCATGACCGTGGCCTGGTATGGCCATCTGAAGAATTTTTCCAGCAAGGCCT
>DATJCV010000181.1:0-3077 GCA_035497775.1 Burkholderiaceae bacterium
GCGTCGTTGGTGTGCAGGGTCGATAACACCAGGTGACCGGTGAGTGCGGCGCGCATGCCGATCTGCGCGGTTTCCTGGTCGCGCATCTCGCCCACCAGCACTACGTCGGGATCCTGCCGCAGGGCCGAGCGCAGCACGCGCGCAAAGCTCAGTTCGATCTTGTCGTTGACCTGCACCTGATTCACGCCCGCAAGCCGGTATTCGACCGGGTCCTCGACCGTGATCAGCTTCTTTTCCAGCGTATTCAACTCCGACAGCGCACCGTACAAGGTGGTGGTCTTGCCGCTGCCGGTGGGGCCGGTAACCAGCACCAGGCCGTTCGGGCGCTGGACGATGGCGCGGAATTTCTTGACCATCGCCGGCGGCATGCCGATCGAATCGAGGCGCAGCGTGCCGCCGCTCTGGTTCAAGAGCCGCATCACCACCGATTCGCCGTACTGGGTCGGCATGGTGGAAATCCGCACGTCGATCTGCTGCTGCTTGACGCGGATGGCGAAGCGGCCATCCTGCGGCATCCGCTTTTCGGAAATATCCAGCTCCGACATCAGCTTGAGGCGCAGCGCCAGCGCCGGCGCAATCCGGATGTCGGCTTCGGTCTGCAGATGCAGGACGCCATCGATGCGAAAACGGATCTGCAGCCGCTTTTCCTGCGGCTCGATGTGGATGTCGGAAGCGCGCACCTGGGTCGCATCGTCGAACACCGATTGCAGCAGCTTGACCACCGGCGCTTCTTCCAGCCCAGGGGTGCCGCCCAGCGCGCCGAAGTCGACAATGGAATCGCCCAGGTCCTGCTCCAGCTCGCGCGCGAAATCGGTGATCTCGTCGGTGCGACGGTAGACGCGGTCGATGGTTTGCAGCAGTTCGCTTTCGTTGACCACCGCCAGCGTGATAGTGCGCTTTACCAGGCGCGAAATTTCATCGTAGGCAAACAGGTCGGTCGGGTCCACCATGCCGATCAGCAAGGCGTTGCCGCGTTCCTCCAGCGCGAGCGCACGAAAGCGCCGCGCCTGGGTTTCCGGCAGCAGCCGCACCCGGTTCGGATCGACGTTGAAAAACTTCAGATTGATGTATGGAATGCTGAGCTGGTTTGCCAGCGCGCCGGAAATCTGCTCTTCGGTGACCAGGCCGTTTTCGACGAACACCCGTCCCAGCTTGCGTCCGCTGCGCTTTTGCTCGGCCAATGCGAACTGCAGCTGCTCTTCGGAGAGCAATTTTTGCTGGACCAGAATTTCACCCAGGCGGACCTTTTCCGGCCTTGCCATAAGCGCTCCTCACGATGGACGAATATGAAAAATGACGGGGTATTCTATGCCACAAAAAACCTTGCCGTCGGTAATTTATTGTTAACTCGGTGCGCGGTGCGCGGGCTCGCCGGCTTTCGCCATGCGCTTCTCTTGTGTGCCGTTCCGTTCCGCTGCGCATGGCCAGCCACCGCAGCGGGGCTAGGCGCGCCGGCATAGTCAAGGCACTCCTACTGCAGCATGCCCGACCACGCACCTGTACCCGCGCCGCCAGTTTCGGCAATAATGACAACTGTTTACAGCGTCCGGGCAACCCGGAGGCGGTTCTTGTCCAATTTCATTCATTCCCAAATTCATGCCTGATTCTTGCTCTCTCCAAATCATCGGCATTGTCGGCTGCGGCGCGATGGGCCGCGGCATTGTACAGATCGCGGCGCTGGCCGGCTGCACCGTCAAGATGCTGGACGCGCAACCGGGCGCCGCCGACAGCGCCAAGCAGACGCTGGCCGACACGCTGGAACAGCTGCAGCACAAAGGCAAGTTGACGGCCGATCAGGTGGCTGCTGCGCTGGCCCGCATGCAGCCGGTCGAATCGCTGGCGGCGCTGGCAGATTGCGAACTGGTGATCGAGGCGGTCGTCGAAAATCTGGAGATCAAGCGCGCGCTGTTCGCCGAACTGGAAGCGGTACTACGGCCGGATGCCGTGCTGGCATCGAACACCTCGTCGCTGTCGATTACGGCGATTGCCGCCGGCTGTACCCATCCGGAACGCGTAGCCGGCTACCACTTCTTC
Source organism: Burkholderiaceae bacterium (assembly GCA_035497775.1). GTDB lineage: Bacteria > Pseudomonadota > Gammaproteobacteria > Burkholderiales > Burkholderiaceae_D > DATJCV01. The sequence goes on from DATJCV010000181.1 coordinate 2,035, forward strand.
AATCCGGTGCCGTTGATGCGCGTGGTGGAAGTGATCGAAGGCGTGCTGACCGCGCCGCATGTGGCAGCCAGCCTGGCCGATCTGGCGCGCCGCATGGGTCATACTCCGGTGCGCGCCAAGGATACGCCCGGTTTCGTCGTCAACCACGCCGGCCGTGGCTTCGGCACGGAGGCGCTGCGCATCGTCGGCGAAGGAGTGGCCGATTTCGTCAACGTCGATCGGGTGCTGCGCGAAGCGGCCGGTTTCCGGCTGGGACCGTTCGAACTGTTCGACCTGACCGGGCTGGATGTGTCGCATCCGGTGATGGAATCGATCTACCATCAATATTACGAAGAGCCGCGCTTTCGGCCGTCGGTCATCACCGCCCAGCGCCTGACCGCGGGCCTGCTGGGACGCAAGACCAGCCAGGGCTTTTACGACTACAGCGAGGGCCGCCAGCTGGCGCCGGCCGAACCGGCGCCGCCACTGGCGCGCCCGGCCGCAGTCTGGGTCAGCCCGGCGCAGCCCGCCGCCTGCGCGCAGGTGCAGGAACTGGTGCTGAGCCTGCGTGGCACGCTCGACACGGGCCGGTTGCCACGTGCCGATTCCCTGATCGTGGTCACGCCGCTGGGCGAAGACGCCTCGTTCATCGCCGCCCGCGACGGCCTGGACGCCAGCCGCGTGGTGGCGCTGGATACGCTGCTGCCGCTATCCAGGCGGCGCACGCTGATGACCACGCCGGCTACCAACCCCGCCATGCGCGATGCGGCGCATGGCCTGTTCGCATCGGACAACGTGCCTTTGTCGGTGATCCGCGATTCGGCCGGCCTGATTGCACCGCGCGTGATCGCCACCATCGTCAACATCGGCTGCGACATCGCGCAGCAACGCATTGCGACGCCAGCCGACATCGACCTCGCGGTGACGCTCGGCCTCGGCTACCCACAAGGGCCGCTGGCGATGGGCGACGCCCACGGGCCGGAGCGTATCCTGGCGATCCTGGAAACGATGCTGGCCTTGTCCGGCGACCCGCGCTACCGGCCATCGCCATGGCTGCGGCGGCG
>DATJCV010000182.1:0-10827 GCA_035497775.1 Burkholderiaceae bacterium
GGCAATCAAGGATTTCGGCGGCAAGGTCAACGGCAAGCCGATCCAGATCGTCTCGGCCGACTACCAGAACAAGGTCGACATCGCGATGACCAAGGCGCGCGAATGGATCGACCGCGACCAGGTCGACATGATCATCGAATCAACCGATTCGGCGGCGGCGATCGCGCTGCAAAAGCTGGGCGCGGAAAAGAAACGGGTGATGATCTTCGCCGGCTCGGCCACCACCGCGCTGACCAACAAGGAATGCTCGCCGTACGGCATCCACTACGTGTATGACACCTACGCGCTGGCCACCGGAACCGGGCGCGCCATCATGCAGCAGGGCGGCGACAGCTGGTACTTCGTCACCGCCGACTATGCGTTCGGCAACTCGCTGGAAAAGGATACCACCGCGGTCATCAAGGAAATGGGCGGCAAGGTGCTGGGCACGGTCAAACATCCATTGAACGCTCCCGATTTCTCGTCCTTCATACTGCAGGCGCAAGCCTCCAAGGCCAAGGTGGTCGGCCTGGCCAATTCCGGCACCGACACCCAGAACTCGGTGCGGCAGGCGGCCGAATTCGGCATCGCCAAGGGCGGCCAGAAGCTGGCCACGCTGTTGGTGTTCGACACCGATATCAAGGGCCTGGGCCTGCAAACGGCGCAAGGATTGATGTTTACTACCGGCTTCTACTGGGATTACAACGATGAGACCCGCAAATGGTCCAGGCGCTTCTACGACCTCACCAATAAAATGCCGACCATGATCCAGGCCGGCATGTATTCGGCGACGATGCACTACCTGAAGGCGATCCAGACTGCCGGCACCGATGACGCGGCAACCGTGATCAAGAAAATGAAGGGGACCGAAATCAACGACTTCTTCGCCAAGGGCGGCAAGATTCGCGCGAATGGCCGCATGGTGCACGACATGTACCTGGCCGAAGCCAAGAAGCCGTCGGAATCGAAGGAAGACTGGGACATCATCAAGATCAATCGCGTGATCCCGGGCGAGCAGGCCTACCAGCCCCTGAGTGAAAATATCTGCCCACTGAAAGACTGAGGCAGCGCATTAGCAGGGTCAAAAAAAGCAAGATTGAAAATGCCGGCATAGTCAGCGGCGTTTAGACGGCGAGGTAATTCTCGCCGTTTTTTTAGAAATTCAAGCCAGGGATCAGAGGCGGAGCGGCGAGATCAGGAGTGCGCAAATGTGACGTGGTTGACTGCATCACTCATGCATATTTGGCTTTCGTCACAAGCTAAATGACAGTGTCGTAGGAGACGGATCGCCCGCTACCTATGTTCGCGAGTTTCGTCAGGGCCTCCTCCAGTTCGGCGCGCGTCGTGCATGCTCCGAGGCTGATGCGATACGCGGCGGGAAGTCCTGCAAGGGAAGTCGTGAAATGAGAGGCCGGCGAGATTCGTACGCCTGCGTGCAAAGCATGCGTGGCAAAGTCTTCCGCCGACCATCCGGCAGGGGTATTGACCCAGGCGTGATAACTGGGAAGCCTTGTTTCCCGAACCTGCGCAAGAATCCGTCGTGCCAAGGCGGTTCGTGCGCTGGCCTCTTCACGGTGGCGGGCGATGCACTGTTCGATCAGCCCATTGGCAAACATGCTGGCTGCCAGCTCCGCGTAAAAGCCGGGACCGATCCACTGGGTGCCAACCAGCGCTTCATGGAAAGCGCCGAGTAGCGCTTCGGGAATCGCGGCATATCCAAGGCGGAAACCAGAGGCGATGCACTTTGAAAAACCGGTGAGATGAATCGTACGCTCTGGCGCGGCATCCGCGAGCGATGGGATGCCGTCGTTCGCCAAGGGAATATTGACGCCATCCTCGATGATCCAGGCATCGTTCTTGCGGCAAATTTCGATCAATGCCAGACGGCGTTCGGCGGTCATGGTCGCGGTCGTCGGATTTTGCATCACCGTGGTAACGATCACAACCTTGGCTCCGGTGCGGCGTAACTCCCGATCGACGCTGTCGGGGACGAGGCCCTGTTCATCGCATTCGGCACCGACGAGTTGCACGCCACGGAAGTCGGCGATGCGCTTGATACCGGTATAGGTCAGGGGCTCGCAGATGGCGGTTTGCCCGGCAGACAATAGCGCGCCGAAGGCGGCCAGCAATCCTTGGTGTACGCCGTTTGTCAGCAGCAGATTCTCTGGCTGAACTTTAGTCCCGAATTGCGATATCCATGCGGCTCCCAGCTTGCGATGCTGGGCCGAGCCTGCATAGGACGCATAGTTGAACAGATCGTAGCAGAGGCGTTCGGAAGAAATCTTGGCGACTGCCTCGCCGAGAAGGTCCGCCACAATTGCTGTCGGAAGAGTGTTGATGCAGAGGTCAATCGCCTTGGGCTCGCGGTCCGCCGTGCTGCGATCGCGAATGAAGGTGCCGCTGCCGACCCGGGCTTCGACTATTCCGCGCCGTGTGGCCTCGCCCATCGCCTTGGTTACCGTGGCGATGGTGACACCGAATATATTGCCCAGCTCACGATGTGAGGGAAGGCGATCTCCCGGGCTCAGCTCGCCGCTAGCGACCCTTGCTTCCAGAGACTCGACCAGCGCCAGATATTTCGGTCCGCTACCGCCAGCAACCCCGGAATTCCATTTTTTTTTCATGGAACGCATCATACCCTCGCAAAGCGCTATTTGCAGCCCTGGAGATGGGTATTCAGTAGGAGCTTTCCGCCGCTAAAGCTTGCGGAACACCAGATCCCACACCCCATGTCCCAGCCGCAAGCCGCGATTTTCAAACTTGGTCACCGGCCGGTACCCGGGTCACGGCGCAAAGCCTTCGGCGCTGTTTCGCAGTGCCAGCATTTGCTGCGCATGGTCTTCCCAATCGGTGGCGCAATGCAGGTAGCCGCCCGGCGCCAGCAGTTGCACCAGCGGCGGCTGGATCAGGCGCAGGTTGCACCGTCCCTGTTCGCCGATCTGCTTCAACAGGCTGTCGACACTCGGCGTATGGACTTCGACGCCGAGGAAATTCTTGTCCGGCATGCCGGCCGCAATCTGCGCGCCGGTCTCGCCCATGCCGAAGCGGAATAGCTTTGCAGAGAGTTTTGTAACCGCAGCCCCAAGTCGATTCGGCACCAATTTGGAGAGCAGGTCGGTATCGTCAAACTGACAAGTCTGCCACACGTCGCGGCACTCTTGCCTATGCTCCAGTACTTGGATCAGAAACTGATATTGATTGAAACGTGGGCGATGTTGTCTGGATTGGCGCCTGGAACATCCATCTTGAGCTGCTTGCCGAAATCGGCGCGCAGCGCCACATTGCGAGCGAAATTTGCCCGCACGCCAACGCCCCAGGAACTCAGGTTGTAGGCCGATTGCTCACCGGGCAGCAGCGTATGGCTCCACAGGCGCGCCGCGTCGTAGAACAGAATGCCCTGCAGGGCGCCGAAGCCGCCCTTGTCGCCCAGGGGCAAGGCCGGCGCAGCCAGTTCGTTGCGGATCACGAAGCCTTCGTCGCCATACACCACCGGATCGGCAAAGCCGCGCACCGACGACACGCCGCCGCCGGCCAGTTGTTCCGAACCCAGCAAGTTGCCGTCGCTGCGCTGGTAGCGGCCGTTGATGGTCCAGCTCCAGTCCGCCGGCAGCCGGGTGAGCCGCTCAACGGTCAAGGTCTGATAGTTGTAGCGCGACTTGGCGCCCGCACGGGCGGCATTGAAGGCGCCGTCATTGTTCACACCGCCCACGCTGCCCGGTGAATGGAACCAGTTCAAGCCGACGCTGGTGCTGCCGTACTTGTCGCGCAAGGTAAAGCTGTATCCAAGGCCGACCTGATAGATGTCGGTCAGGGTGTTGTTGACCGGCATGGCGCTGAACAGCAGGTTATTGTCCGAGCGCTTGTAGTCGAAGCTGCCATAGAAGCCGTGCTTGAAACCGTCATGGGTCTTCAAGGGCACGTCGTAGCGCACGCTGACGCCTTGCGCCCCGCCGTTCAGGTCGAACGGCGCCGGCATGCGGCCGTGCAGGGTGGAATGGCTGGCGGTGACGCTCAGCAGGTGGCGCCAAGGCAGCGGCACCACGTAGCCCAGCGTGTGGGCAACGCTGTCGTGGAAGTCCGGGCTGACGCTCAAGCTGTAGTTCAGTTGCTGGTCCAGGCCGAACACATTGCCCCAGCCGGCGCTGAAGTTGAGGCGGTCGCGCCCGGTGACGCGGGTGCCGCTGTTGTCATAGCCGGCCGAGAAGGCGTACGGACGGCGGTCGGTGACCACCAGCTCCAGATCCGTGGTGCCGGGCACCTGGCCGGGCTGGGTCACCACCGAGGCGGAGCGGTAGGGGTTGGCGCGGCTGATCCAGTCGGCTTCCTCGTCCAGCGTGTCGCGCACCAGCAAATCGCCGGGACGCAAGCGCAGCAGGTTGCGGTAATGCTCTTCCGGGAAGGCCTGGGCGCCGGCGCGCTTGACCGCGACATTGCCGACGCGGGCGCGCCGCACTTCGACCAGCAGCAGCCCGTTCGAGACGTCCTGCTGCGGGATCGAGGCCACGGTGAAACTCTGGCCGACGGCGGCGAAGCGCGCATTGGCGATGCCGATCAGGCCGATCAGGCTTTCCTGCGACAGCGGTCCGTCGAGCAACGACCGTAGCTGGCTGCGTACTTCGGGCGTGTCCAGCACCGGCACCTGGGCGAGGTCGATGCCCTCGTGCGGCACGCGGGGCGCGCTCGCATCTTCCATGTTGACGAAGGTGATGCCGCGCAGCTTGAGAGGAGATACGGCGGCATTGGTGGCGGTGCCGGCCGCGGTGGCGGTTTGCGCGAATGCCGAATCGACGGCGCCGCATGCCAGAGTCAATGCCAGCGGCAGAAGGTGGAATGCGCTCGGCTTAGGAAGAGGGCGAAAAAGGCGCTTCATGATTGACCCGCGAGGCTAATATCGAAAATAGAAGAAGTGAATTCCTGCTGCGCACTCTCGATGGAAGCGCGCAAGGATGTCAGAACTTCAATCCCCTTCGCGGTATTTGCGATATCTCTCTCCATTTGCTGAAGAGCTTCCTGGGCGGAAAGCCGGTAGTCGAAGAGGCCGCCCATGTTCGGCCCGGGCTTCTGCGCACTACTCTCGTTATCTTTTTTGGATTGGATAAGCGCGTTTAAGGACCTCTCCTGCTGTGCGATGATTGTATTAAGGTCGTCCAGCATTTGATTCAAGTACCAGCTGCGGTGTTCTTCAACAGTTACCTTCACATTACCTTTGCCAGGTTGATGCACGTATATGGCTACTGCCGGGTTGTCGGCGCGTGTTGTAAATTCGAGTACGGACGTAACGTAAGCTCTAGCAAAAGCATCCAGCCCTGGAATTCCTTTGACTGCGAGTTGGGTTTTGTAGATATCGTCGGCCAGTGATTTGGCCCAACGCGCAAACAGGCGTTCACTAATTTCCCGCTCAATGAGAGCAATGGACTCCAGCGTGTCCTTGTCGGGTCCAGATTTCTTAACCCAGTCTTGCAGGAGTTCCAGGTTGGCCACCAATTGCACCAGCTTGGCGTCATTGCTGTTCCTCGCTGCCTCGATTTGTTGCGGAGACAGCCCTTGAGAATTCCCCAGACTGTTGATGGGCGTGATTGGCTGGGCCGGCGGCGCGATCGTGACGACCGCCTGATTCAGGGACACTGATCCCGGGAGTGGCGTCGGAGTCGGGCTGGATGTCCTGTAGTAATACCCGGGGCCGCTGGCGCCCGCATCCCTCTCCGAGAGACCGTAGTGGACGTTCATCGTCAGCGGAGTGGAGTTGGTCCAGGACGAGAACTCGATCGCTCCAGAAGTCCTAATGTCCCTTGGCGACCACGCAAAAAAACGCGGCAGATCGGAGCAGATCGCCATGCCCTTGGCGAAGTAGATGGAGCCAGCTTCGGAAATGAGCGTCAGGTTCTTGGCGGTTAGCACCGGCTCTATCGGATGCCCCTTGATATCTATGTCACCTCTCTGCGTCCTTAGTGTCACACTGCCGGAACCCAAATTGATCAGGTTGGCGTTGAGCGTGATGTCCCTGTCAGCATCAAGCGTCAGGCTATTGGCAGAGTTGAAAACTGCCGTCGCGCTCAAGGTGATGTTACCCTCGCCCCCGACGAGGGGAGCGGCGGTGCTGATCGTAACGTTGGCAGTGTCCAAGGCATTGGCGAGGTCGGTCACGGTGATCGCCGAAACCAGGCCGCCCACGGCAATCGAGCCGGTGGGAGGGTCGTCGGTGATGTAGATATCTATCGGATCCAGCAGCAAATCACCGGTGCTCCCTTGCGGAGCACGCAGATCGACCGTGCCGGTATAGGCCAAGGTCTGCTTGCCCGACACCTCGGCCAGGCCGCCGTTGCCGCCGTTGGCGCCGCCGCGGGCGCTGACCGCGCCGGCAAAGCCGGTATGGCCGTCGGCCCATACCACCACCTTGCCGCCGTCGCCGATATCGGTCGCGTCGGCCTTGATCGTCGCGCCGGCCACTATGGTGGTGCTCTGCGCATTCTGCACCGCCGGGTTCTTGCCCTGGTAATCGCCGCCGATCAGCACCGTGCCGCCGCCGGTCGTGCCGGAGGCATCGATGCTGGCCGTGCTGCTCAGGCCGACTTGCTGGCCAGTGATTTGTACCGTGCCGCCCCGGTCGCCATCCTGCGCCGTGACGGTGCCGGAAACTTGTACCGCACCTTGGGGCGCACCGATCAGCACGCGGCCGCCGACTTCCTCGACGCGAATGGCGCTGATGCTGCCGCCCGCATTCACCGCCAGCGCGTAGGGGTTGCCGCCTGCTGCCTTCAGTTCCACCTGGGCTGCCGCAAGCGTACCGTCGTTGACCACGCTGCCGCCTATGCTGCCGGCATCTGGCTGGACCACGATGCGCTCGGCGTTGGCCGGCGCCAGCAGGATGCGCGTGCCGCCGGCCAGGCTTGCCACGCCGTTCGGCGCGGCGATGCTGCCGGCGTTATCGACCTGCTGCGCCAGCAGATGCACGTCGCCGCTTTCGGCGCGGATGGTGCCCAGGTTGCTGACGGCCGCGCTGGAGGTGCCGAGGAATTCGAGCGGCCCGCCCTGCATGAACTGGTTATTGTTCACATCGAGGGTCGATGCGACGAAGCCGTTGGTCTGGATGATGCCATCCTTGCCGACCAGGACGCCGTTGGGATTGATCAGGAATACCTGGCCGTTGGATTGCAGGGTTCCCATGAGCTGCGACGGATTGCCGGTGACGACGCGATTCAGGACGGCGGCGTTGGCGGACGGCTGCACGAACCGGGTGGTCTCGCCTGGCTGGATCGAGAACGATTGCCAGTTGATGATGGCGCGCGACGACTGCTGGTTGACCGTGGTCAGGCCCGGCCCGCCGTTGATGGTGGCCTGCCCGGCCACCACTTGCCCGCCTTGCGGATTGGCCAAGGCCGGCAGGATTGGCACCCCGGCCAGCGCCAGCACTAGCAGCGGATAGGTGGTATGCCCGCCATTTCGTCGAGTGTGGATGTTCATTTGCGGATGCTCCCTGCGGAATGGCTGATCCCGACGCCGTCGGTCCAGGCAATGAAAATGTGCAAAATGTAACTTGCAAGCAATAAATCGAACATCACCCATTTGGATGAAATGGTGTTTTTTTGTTGCAGGAAGGGCGCAAAATTTCCTATGATCAATGAAATTATTGAAATATTAATATATGAATGTTCTCCTGATCGACGACCATGTGTTGTTCCGGGAAGGCCTGCGCCATATCCTCCGGCGGCTGGATCCTTCGGCATTCATCCATGAGGCAAGCAGCGTGGAAGCTTGTTTTGCTCTTGATTCGGGGCTGGACGAATTCGATCTGGTCCTGCTGGATGTGCAATTGCCGGGTTTGCGCGGACTGGACGGATTGCGCACCATTCAGAAACGCTTTCCTTCCAGTCCGGTGGTGTTGATTTCCGGCTACGCGGATCGATCGATGGCGGACGAAGCAATGGCGCACGGCGCAATGGGATTCATCTCGAAGTCGGTCAATGCGGAGAACATGCTGGCCTCTTTGCGGCGCGTTCTCGATGGCGAACTATGCCCCCTTGACGATCAGCTAAGCGATCCGGCGAGCGGTATGCAGCAGGCCCTCACCCGCGAGTCGATTCACTTGACGCCACGCCAGATCGACGTGCTGGTGCAACTATGCAAGGGGCATTCGAACAAGGGGATCGGACGCGCGCTGTCGATGAGCGACAACACCGTGCGTTCGCACGTGGCCGGCATCTTCCGCGCGCTGGGCGTGAAATCCCGTGCGGAAGCGATTGTTCAGGCGCGCCGCGGCGGACTATTGTGAGCATGTTGAATAGCGCGTCCCCGCTTCCCGGCGATGCCCGGCACGTAGAAGTTTTATGCGAACAGACGCGCCTATTGTTCCGCCATTTGCCCTTCATCCTGGGGGGCAACGTGATGGCGGCGCTCGGCGTCGTCGTCGTGCTCTGGCAGTGGGAGCCCCACGGCATCCTCCTCTGCTGGATCGGCGCGGTCTGCTCGCTGTCGATCGCGCGGTTCTGGATATATCGCATCTTCGAGAGGAATAGCCGGCACTTCGATCCCGCTATTTGGGTACGGCGGGCTATTTTCTTGTCCGGCATGTCCGGCGCCTTGTGGGGAACGACGGGCGTCTTGCTATTCCAGCCCGAACCGATGGTCGTGATGACTCTCGTGATCGTATTGGGCGGGATGGCGGCCGGATCGGTATCTGCGCACTCCTGTTACCTGCCTGCCTATGTGGTGTACGCCACCCTGGCTATTTTGCCGTTTGCCATACGCTGCATGCTGGAAAATGAACTTTTCTTCATCGTGCTCGGGGGCCTGTCATTGACGTTTCTTGCCGTGAACATCAACTACGGCAGGAACCTGCAGAAAAACATCGTCGAAACAATCCGCCTGCAATTCAAGAACGCCGAGTTGATCGCCGCACTCACGAAACAAAAGGAAGTCGCCGAGCAGGCGAATCTGGCAAAGACGCGCTTTCTCGCCGCCGCGAGCCACGATTTGCGCCAACCGGTCCAGGCGATTGAACTGTTTGTTGACGCGCTGAGCCGTGATTTGCTCACGCATCCGAGCCGTAAGCTGCTGGATCGGATCGGTAGCGCCGGACGCTCGCTGGAATCCCTGTTGAATGCCTTGCTGGATTTTTCCAAGATTGACGCTGCGGTGATCGCCCCTGAAAAGCGCAACTTCTCGCTTACCGAGCTGTTTCGCCAATTGCAGGACTACTACACGCCGCAGACGCAAGGTTGCGACATGGACCTGCGCTTTGCGCCGACGCGCGCATGGCTGTATACAGATCCGGCGCTGCTCGAGCGCATACTGCGTAACTTCATCAGCAATGCCCTCAAGTACACGCCGTCCGGCAAAGTGCTGGTCGGCTGCAGGCGTCGAGGCGGCACCTTGCGCATCGAAGTGCACGACACCGGTATCGGCATCCCTGTGCAGTCACGGCAGGAAGTGTTTCGCGAGTTTTCCCAGTTGGACAATCCCGAGCGCGATCGGGAAAAGGGATTGGGCCTTGGCCTCTTCATCGCGGATGGCCTGGCTCGCTCGCTGGGCCATCCCTTGGAGTTGCAATCCGAGATCGGGCGTGGATCAAGTTTTTCGATCACGGTGCCGCTCGGCGTTGCCGACGGAACGGGTAGCCAATCGACAATCGGCTCGGTATGCCTCGGTTCCCTATGGGACAAGACCGTACTCTTCATCGATGACGACGCGTCGATCCGTGAAGGGGCGGCAGAAACGATGGAACGATGGGGCTGCGCCGTCGTAACGGCAGAATCGGCGGCCGAAGCCTTGGAACTTATGCGCGTCAGCGGGTTTGTGCCGGATGCAATGCTGGTCGATTATCGCTTGCGTAACAACGAGACGGGCGTGGCGGCCATTCGTGCCGTGCAGTCGCGTTGGGGCAATGTGCCTGCTGCCATACTGACCGGCGATACGGCGCCGGACCGGCTGCGCGAAGCGCGCGCTGCTGGCTACCCATTGATGCACAAGCCGCTTACGGCCGCCAAGCTGCGCGCGCTACTGTCGCATCTGCTGACGGAGGCGGCAACATGACATGACGCCATGGCGCCGGCATCATCGTGCGGATCGCGGAGCGGGCCCGAGCCAAATCCGCGTGGATTGCAGGAGTATATGAAGATTTCCGTTGTTTTGTGAGCGGGAAATGGTGACACCAATTGGAGTATATGGGCGCGTGCTACTGGCGCTTGCTAAACACCAGATCCCACACCCCATGCCCGAGCCGCAGGCCGCGATTTTCAAACTTGGTTACCGGCCGGTACTGCGGTCGTGGCGCAAACCCATCGGCGCTGTTGGCAAGCGCCGGCTCGGCGCCCAGCACTTCCAGCATCTGCAGCGCATAGTCTTCCCAATCGGTGGCGCAATGCAGGTAGCCGCCCGGCGCCAGCCGCGACGCCAGCAAGGCTACCAGCGGCGGCTGGATCAGGCGCCGCTTGCTGTGGCGGGCCTTGTGCCACGGATCGGGGAAAAACACATGCACGCCGGCCAGCGACGCCGGCGCGATCATGTGCGTCAGCACCTCGACCGCATCGTGCTGGATCAGCCGCAGGTTGGACAGTCCCTGTTCGCCAATCTGCTTCAACAGGCTGCCGACGCCCGGCGTATGCACCTCGACGCCGAGGAAATTTTTCTCCGGCATGCCGGCCGCGATCTGCGCGCTGGTTTCGCCCATACCGAAGCCGATTTCGAAAATCGTCGATGCCGCGCGGCCGAAAACCTGCTCCAGATCGAGTGGCGCTTTCGCATACGGAATGCAAAATTGCGGCCCGAGGGTTTCCAGCGCCCGTGCCGGCGCGGTGGAAAGCCGCCCGGCGCGGGTGACGAAGCTGCGAATCCGGTGCTCGGTCGGATCGT
>DATJCV010000183.1:0-4825 GCA_035497775.1 Burkholderiaceae bacterium
CCGGTCATCACGCCGCAGCCGATCAGCGCCGCCTTGTCGAGCGGCACCTGCGGATCGATCTTGACCACGTTGTCGATGTGCAGCGTGGCGTATTCGGCCATCACGCCGCAACCGGAAAACACATGCAGCGGATTGCCGGCCAAATCGCGCGTGCGCAGCGTGCCGTCCGGCAGGCTGATCGCCGCCTTGCCGGCCTGGTCGCACAGTTGCGGTCGCCCGGTCTGGCAGTAGCGGCACTTGCCGCACATGCTGACGAAGGAGCTCAGCACATGGTCGCCCACCCGGTAGTCGGTGACGCCCTCGCCCAGCGCGACCACGCGCCCGGCGCCTTCGTGGCCGAGCACCACCGGCGGCGGGAATGGAATCGTGCCGTTGGTGGCCGACAAGTCGCTGTGACAGACGCCGCAGGCGGCCAGCTTGATCATCACTTCGCCGCGGCGCGGCGCCTCGACGATGATTTCCTCCACCACCACCGGCGCATTCAGTTGGCGGCAGACCACCGCCTTCGCGCGTTGCTCCATGATCGTTTTCTTTCCTGAAAGTGATTCAAGACCAGCTTGCGGCGCCGGGGAATCTCACATACTCCCAATACAAGCAGCTATTTCCACTTACTAAATGACGCTTTAGACAACATACTCCAATAATTCTATAAAATTGACTGGCACGCCAACCGTCTGCCGCCCGTCTTGCGCCGGCGCCTTCATAGATACGCGCCCGCGCCGGATTCTGCAATACGCTTGACGCAACAAAGCCGGCATGAAAGCCGGCCTTGCCATGGTACTACGCGCTTACTTCGAGAGTGCCAGGCCGCGCAGGTTCAAGCCCTTCACCTTGCCGTTTTCCACGATCGCGACGAAGGTATTGGCGAGCGTTCCGCCGGCTTCGGTGATGCCGTCGATATCGTTCGGGTTATACATCGGCGGCAGCGACTTGTACGCCTTGTCCATCTGCGCGCGAATCGCCACCGGATCGGTGACCGTGCCGGCCAGCTTCATCGCCGCCACCGTCGCATGCACCGCCGAGTAATTCAGCGACACTTCGGAGCTCGGGTCCTTGCCCGGGTTCAGCTTCTGGAAACGTTCGGTGAACGCCTTCGCGTCCGGCCGCTCGTCGGCCACCAGCGGCATGACGCCGATCGAACCTTCGAGCGGGCCATAGCCGCCGATCACCTTCGCCATCTCGTCCATCTTGGCCTGGTCGAGGATGATGAAGCCGCCCTTGAAGTTCAGCTCGCGCGCCTGCTTGACCACCAGCGCGGTCGGCTCCGAAGCGCCGCCGATGAACAGCACGTCCGGCTTGCCCTGCAGCACGCGCGACACGCCGCTGTAGAAGTCGGTCGCCTTGTTGTACGACATCGGGTTTTCGGCGACGACCTTGCCGCCGGCGGCTTCCCAGACCGGCTTGAAGGCGGCGGTCCAGGCCTTGGCGTAGTCATGGTCGGCGTTGGCGATGGCGACGTTCTTGCCGTACTTGGCCATCATGGCCTTGGTAAACGGCTCGATGTAGCCGGTGAATTCGGGCGGGATGCGGATCGACAGCTTGTTGCCGCGCGAGGTCACCTGCGGCAGGCTGGTATAGGCCAGCAGCAGCACGTTCGATTTTTCATTGAAAGCCTGCACCGCGAACACGCCGCCGGAATGCGGCACCAGCACCGCCGGCGTCTTGTGCTGCTGGATCAGGCGCTGGACGTTGATGCCGGTTTCGCTCGGATTGTATTTGTCGTCGAGCGCGACAATCTCGACCTTGTACTTCTTGCCGCCGACTTCCAGGCCGCTGGCGTTGATCTCGGCGGCCGCCATTTCCATGCCGCCCAGCACGTTTTTGCCATACAGCGCGGCGCCGCCGGAAAGCGGGCCGGAATAGCCGATCTTGACCACTTCCTGGGCGCCGGCGCCGCCGCAAAATGCCGCGCCGAGCGCCAATGCCGCCGCCAGCCGGGTGAATTTCGATCCGATTGCTTTCTTCATGTCCTGCTCCTCCTGGTTGGATTCATTGACTACATTCACTGCAAACCCCGCCCGCGCTCAGGCGCCAATGTAGGCCTTGCGCACCTGCTCGTTGTTCAACAATTCGTCGCGCGTGCCTTCCAGCACGATCTGGCCGCCTTCGATCACATAGGCGCGGCTGGCGATGCGCAAGGCGGCATACGCATTCTGCTCGGCCAGCATGACGGTGGTGCCGGCGCGGTTGATCTTTTCGATCACCTCGAACATCTGCTTGACCACCAGCGGCGCCAACCCGAGCGACGGCTCATCCAGCAACAGCGCCTTGGGCCGCCCCATCAGCGCGCGGCCGATCGCCACCATCTGCTGCTGGCCGCCGGACAGCGCGCCGGCATTGATCTCGCGCTTTTCATACAGCATCGGGAACAGCTCGAACACTTCATCCAGCGTGCGCTGCATGCCCTTCCGGTCGGCGCGGTGCACATAGGCGCCGAGCCGCAAATTCTTCAGCACCGACATGCCGGGAAACAGCTTGCGCCCCTCCGGGCAATGGACCACGCCGTCATGCACGATCTGCGACGGCTTCATGCCGACCAGTTCCTTGTTGCGGAAGCGGATGCTGCCGGTGCTTGCCCGGTTCAGGCCGCTGACGGTCAGGAAGATCGAGCTCTTGCCGGCGCCGTTGGCGCCCAACAGCACCACCAGCTCGCCCTCGCCGGCGGTGATGCTGACATTGTTGAGCGCCCGGAAGCTGCCGTAATTTACCGAGACCTTGTCAAGCTGCAGCATGTTCGCTCCCCAGATACGCCTCGATCACCAGTTGATTGGAGCCGATCTCGGCCGGCGTGCCCTCGGCGATTTTCGCGCCGTAGTTCAGCACCATGATCTTGTCCGCCAGATTCATGATCATGTTCATCTTGTGTTCGATCAGGCACACCGTCAGGCCGTGCTTGACCATCTTGCGGATCAGTTCCGCCAGGCCGACGGTTTCTTCCGGGTTGACGCCGCCGGCCGGCTCGTCCAGCAACAGCAGCGTCGGTTCGGTTGCCAGCGCCAGCGCGAAGGCGACCCGCTTGCGCGCTTCCTGAGAGATGTCGCCGGCCAGCCGGTTCATCACCTGCGACAGGCCGACGAAGTCGAGCGCCTCGCGCGCCTTTTCCCGGCACTTGCGTTCCTCGTCCTGCAGGCGCCGGCTGCCTAGCAGGACATCCAGCAGCCCGGAGCGGGTGCGCAGCCGGTGGCCGACGATCAGGTTGTCCAGCACGGTGGCGTTGTCGAACAGGGTGGTCGCCTGGAAGGTGCGCGAGACGCCCAGCCGCGCCATGTCATCCGCGCGCAGGTTGGTCACGTCCTGGCTGTTGAACAGGATCCGGCCCGAAGTCGGCAGGTAAGCGCCGCTGATCAGGTTGAAGAAGGTGGTCTTGCCGGCGCCGTTGGGGCCGATGATGGCGTTGATCTTGCCTTTCTCGATCGTGGTCGAGACGTTGTCCACCGCCACCAGGCCTTCGAAACGTTTGCTCAGTCCGTTGATTTCAAGCATGGGAACCCCCCTCCGGTTGCGCGGCCGGCGCCAGTTGTCCGCGCGCGCCGGCCCCGCTTTCCGCGGCCCCGGCGCGCGAGGCGGCACGCGCCTTCCACGCCAGCCAGGAGCCGACGATGCCGTTGGGCAGGAAGATCACCAGCAGCACCAATACCGGGCCGAACACCACGAAGCGGTAGTCCTGCAGGAATTGCAGGTACTGCGTCAGCCACGGCATCGAGACCGAGCCGAACAGCGGCCCGAACATGGTGCCGATGCCGCCGATCAGCATGTACATCGTCATGTCGAAGGTATGCTCGACGCCGGCCAGGCCGGGACCGAGGAAGCGTACATAGCCGGCATACAGGCCGCCCGCCAGCCCGGCGTAGAACACCGACAGCATGAAGGCCAGCACCTTGTTGCGCATCAGGTTGATGCCGAGCGCTTCGGCCAGTTCGTCGCCGTTGCGAATCGCCATGAAGGTGCGGCCCAGCAGCGAATTGACGATGCGGTGCATGATCCACACGCTGATGACCAGGAACAACAGCACCAGGTAATACTGGGCGCGCGGCGATTCGAATTCAATGCCGGCGATCGGGCCCGGCGCCGGAATGCCGATGATGCCGACCGTGCCATGCGTCAGGCTTTCCCATTTTTCGATCAGCAGGTACATGATGTAGCCGACGCACATCGTGAAGATCGAAAAGAAATGGCCCTTCAGCCGCAGCGACAGGATGCCGACGAAGAAACCGATGCCGGCGGCAACGAAGCCGGATAGCGCAAACGCCGCCCAGAATGGCCATTGGTGATCCACCGTCAGGATGCCGACCGTATAGGCGCCGACCGCCATGAAGCCGCTGTGCGCCAAGTTGAACTGGCCGGTATAGCCGGTGATCAGGTTCAGGCCGACGGTGGCGATGGCGTAAATGTAGGCCATCGACATCACCGTCAGGTGGTAGTCATTGCCCGCCAGGAACGGGAAGGCCGCGGCCAGCAGCACCAGCAGCGCCCAGCCGAGCTTGCTGTTCAGATAGCTCATGATTAGCGCACTCCCTTGGTGAACAGTCCTTGCGGACGGACCGAGAGAATCGCCACCAGCAGCACGAAGGCGATGATGTCCTTGTAGTCGGTCGAAATGTAGAAGGCGCCGAAGGCTTCGGCGAAACCGAGGATCAGGCCGCCGACGATCGCTCCCGGTACGCTGCCCATACCACCCAGCACGATGATCACGAACGCCTTCAGGATGACCAGGTTGCCCATCCCCGGGTAGATCAGGTTGATCGGCGGGTACAGCACCGCGGCCATCGCCGCCAGCACGCCGGAAATGGCAAAGGTCAGCATCGCCACCCGGTTGGGGTTGATG
>DATJCV010000184.1:0-2481 GCA_035497775.1 Burkholderiaceae bacterium
TGGCGTCACGGTGCTGCTGGTCGAGCAGGATGTGCAGCTGGCGCTATCCGGCGCCGATCGCGCTTATGTGATGGAAACCGGCCGGATGGTGCATCACGGCTTGGCCAAGGAACTGATCGATGACCCGGCGGTGCAGCGGGCATATCTGGGGGTTTAGCGGAGCACGCGTACGTTGGGCATATTACGTCCCGATTTTGACCGTCATTCCCGCCTGTGCAGGAATGACAAAACAAGCCAGGCCAGGCTGGGACTAGTGGACGCAGGACGGGGTGTGCGCTGACTCCGGCGGCGCGGTAAAAAAGCGCTCGCCCAATTCTTCCAGGCCCAGCTCGCGCAGCACTTCCTGCAGCCGCTCGCTCGGCCGCCGCCGCGGTAAATCTTGAAAGCGGGCGATGATCAGCTCGTTCTTCATCGAATGCTCCCAGCCGACCAGTTCGGTGACGCTGACCTGGTAGCCGTGCGCTTCCAACTGCAGGCAGCGCAAGACGTTGGTGAGCTGGCTGCCGAATTCGCGCGTGTGCAACGGGTGGCGCCAGATTTCGGTCAGCGCATTCCTGGCCAGCGTCTTGCCCTTGTTCTTCTTCAGCACCGACGCGACTTCGGCCTGGCAGCAGGGCACCAGCACCACGAATTGGGCCTGCTTCTTCAGCGCGAAGCGGATGGCGTCGTCGGTCGCGGTATTGCAGGCGTGCAGCGCGGTGACGATGTCGATCCGGGCCGGCAGCTGGTCGGACTCGATCGAGTCGGCGACCGACAGATTCAAAAATGACATGCGCGGGAAATCCAGGCGCTGCGCCAACTGGCGCGATTTGGCGACCAGCTCGTTGCGCGTCTCGATGCCGTAGATATGCGATTCATCGGCCAGCGACTTGAAGAACAGGTCGTACAGGATGAAACCGAGATAGGACTTGCCGGCGCCGTGGTCGACCAGACGGATGTCCGGATGTTGCTGCCGCACCTCGTCAAGCAGCGGCTCGATGAACTGATACAGGTGATACACCTGCTTCAGCTTGCGCCGGCTATCCTGGTTCAGCTTGCCGTCGCGCGTCAGGATGTGCAATTCCTTCAAGAGCTCGATCGATTGGCCGGGCCGGATGTCGTGCTTGTCCGTCATGCTTGCTGCGCTCATGGTGTGTTGTCTATGTAGTGCCGGATAGGAGGTTGCACGACTATGGATGGTGCGTCAGAATTTTGCTCAATGCCCGCACCAGAGCTGCGCATTCCTCCGCGCTGCCGATGCTGATGCGCAGGTATTGGTCGATGCGCGCCTGATCGAAATGGCGCACGATGATCGAGCGCTCGCGCAGCGCGCGCGCCAACTCGGCGGCGTCATGCTGCGGATGCCGCACGAACAGGAAATTGGCGAGCGACGGCAGCACCTCGAAGCCGAGCGCCGCCAGCCCCCGCACCAGTTGTTCGCGGCTGTCGATGACGGCTTGGCGGGTCTGCCGGAAATACGCCTCGTCCTCGAACGCGGCGACCGCGCCGGCTTGCGCCAGCCGGTCCAGCGGATAGGAATTGAAACTGTTCTTGACCCGTTCCAGCGCCTCGATCAGATGCGGCTGGCCGATCGCGAAGCCGACCCGCAAGCCGGCCAGCGAGCGCGACTTGGACAGCGTCTGCACCACCAGCAAGTTCGGATGGCGCGCCACCAGCGGGATCACCGACTCGCCACCAAAATCGATGTAGGCCTCGTCCACCACCACCACCTGTTGCGGATGGTCGCGCAACAGCGTCTCGATCGCGGCCGGTGCCAGGCCGACGCCGGTCGGCGCATTCGGATTGGGGAAGATGATGCCGCCGCAGGGCTGGCGATAATCTTCGGGGCGGATTTCCATCCGCTCGCCGAGCGGAACGCGCACGAAGTCGATCCCGTACAGCTTGCAGTACACCGGGTAGAAGCTGTAGGTGATGTCCGGGAACAGCACCGGCGCCTCGTGCTTCAGCAAGGCCAGGAACGCCAGCGCCAGCACTTCGTCCGAGCCGTTGCCGACGAATACTTCATCGGGCGCGACGTGATGGTATGCCGCCAGCGTCTCCTTCAGCCGACTGGAGTTAGGGTCCGGATACAGGCGCAGCGAATCGCCGATCGTTTCCTGCAAGGCCGCCAGCACCTTGGGTGACGGACCATAGGGGTTTTCATTGGTGTTCAGCTTGACCAGGTTGGTCAGCTTCGGCTGCTCGCCGGGTACGTAAGGCGTCAGGTCATGCAGCAGCGGATTCCAGAATGTCGACATGCGGATCGATGTGAAAAGTCGGATTGAAGGGAGGGCGATGGCGAATGGCAGGCTGAACCGGAATGCCGGCGCCGCGCTTGCCGTCGATCGGTAGCGGCATTATCCCAGTTGCCGCGCCGGCGTGCGCTGTCGGCCATATACTCATGATGGATATGCCTGGTTTCCGCCGTATTCAGGATGGAAAAAGACAATACTCCTGATTGGTTGGCTCTGTCGCAGTTATCTGTTGAGCGCTCGCGGGTAT
>DATJCV010000185.1:0-2033 GCA_035497775.1 Burkholderiaceae bacterium
GAAATTTCAGAAATAAGCGTATCAAATTCCGGGTTTTCATGCCGCAATTGTTCAGACAGTCCGGCAAAGCCGACCTGGCCATCGGCAGCGCGAATCGCGGTGACCAGTTGCTGCATCATGTCATCCTCGCGCGCCAGATAATCGATCACCGCCACGGCCGCCGCATCGAGCGAGAGGAACAGGGCCGGCTGCGCCAGCAGCAGGCGCACGATCTGGCGCTCCAGACCCATCGGCGCCATCCGCTTGCTGCGCGGCGGCGCTTGGCGGCCACGCAGCACCGGCTGCTGCAACTCGCACAGGCTTTCAATTTCCGCCGCACTGGATTGGGTCGCCTGCGCCAGCCCGCGCACAATCTGCAGGCGCAGCGCGGTCGGCGGCATCATCTGCAACAAGGGCTTGGCCTCGAACTGGGCCCGCGCGCGCTCTTCCGCGCTTTTCAACTCGCTGTCGCCGCATACCTGCGCCAACAGGAAGCGCGACAGCGGCATGGCGTCGCGAATCTGCTGTTCAAACGCATCTGCGCCCAGCGTGCGCACATAGCTGTCCGGATCGTGCTCGGCCGGCAAAAACAGGAATTTGATCGTCTTGTTATCGGTTGCATGCGGCAAACAGGCGTCCAACGCGCGCCGCGCCGCGCCGCGCCCGGCGCGGTCGCCGTCAAAGCTGAAGACGATATGGTCAGCCTGCCGCATCAGTTTTTGCACGTGAACACTGGTGCAGGCGGTGCCAAGCGTCGCCACCGCTTGCGGAAACCCAAGCTGCGCCAGCGCCACCACATCCATATAGCCTTCAGTAACGAGCACATAACCGGCACTGCGAATTGCCTGGCGCGCCTCGAACAGGCCATACAGTTCGCTGCCCTTTTGAAATAAGGGTGTCTCCGGCGAATTCAAGTATTTCGGCTCGCCCCGATCCAGAACCCGCCCGCCAAATCCGATTACCTGCCCTTTCTGGTTGCGGATCGGGAACATGATGCGATCGCGAAAACGATCGTAGCGCTTGTGGTCGCCATCGTCATCGCGATCGACCACCAATCCGGCTTCGACCAGGGCTTCCTGCTGATAGTCGGAGAACACCGCGCGCAAGCCGTCCCATCCATCCGGCGCATAGCCGATACCGTAGCGCACCGCGATTTCACCGCTCAAGCCGCGTCCGATCAGATAATCCTTGGGCCGCTGATGGGCGCGCAACTGGTTGCGATAAAACTCGCCGGCGCGCGTCATGATGTCGGACAAGGCCAGGGTTTTTGCCTGGTATTCGGCGCGCTGAACCGGCGGCAGGCGGTCGTCGCTTTCCGGCACCACCATGCCGACGCCTTGCGCCAGTTCCTTGACCGCATCGACAAAGCCAAAACCCGAGTACTCGATCAGGAAACCAATCGCGCTGCCGTGCGCGCCGCAGCCAAAGCAATGATAGAACTGCTTGCTCGGGCTGACGGTGAAACTGGGCGACTTCTCATTATGAAAAGGGCACAGGCCCATGAAATTGGCGCCGCCTTTTTTGAGCGGCACATACCGTCCCACCAGCTCGACAATGTCGACCCGGTTCAGCAAATCCTGAATGAACGAATGCGGGATCAACGGGATGCCGTCATGTCGAAAATGGGGGTATTTATGGCTTCGCCAGTGCCGCCTTGACGAAAGCCGAAGCGACCGACATGTCAGCACGCCCCGCCAGGCGCGGTTTCAGCAGCGCCATGACCTTGCCCATGTCCTGCGGCCCGCTGGCCCCCGCTTCGGCGACCGCAGTAGCCACCTCCGCCTGCACTTCGGCGTCGGACAGCGAAGCCGGCATGTAAGCCGCCAGGATCGCCAGCTCGGCTTTTTCGATATCCGCCAGATCCTGGCGCGCGCCCGCTTCATACTGGCTGATCGAATCCTTGCGCTGCTTGATCATTTTTTCAATAATGGCAAGCACTTGGGCGTCGCTCACGTCGATGCGCTCATCGACTTCCTTTTGCTTGATCGCCGCCGTCAGTAGCCGGATCGTGCCCAGCCTGGCGGCATCCTTGGCCCGCATCGCGGCCTTCATAT
>DATJCV010000186.1:0-2994 GCA_035497775.1 Burkholderiaceae bacterium
TTCGGCCGTATCGGCAAGCCGCCGATCGCATCCTGTCCGGCCGCTTCGACATGTTCGCGCTGCGCGGCATCGAACTGGGTTTTCCGCCGCACTGGCAGCGCGATCCGAAAACCGGTACGGTCGCGCCGCAGGCGTTCGGCAAGACGCTGGACTACCGTAATCAAGGCACGGTGGGCGACATCAAGTATTTGTGGGAAATCAATCGCCACTATGAACTGGTGACGCTGGCGCAGGCTTTTCATTTGTCCGGCGCAGAGGCCTATGCCGTCGGCTGCCGCCGGCTGCTGGAATCCTGGTTCGAACAGTCACCCTATCCCTACGGACAAAACTGGACCAGTTCGCTGGAAAATGCGATCCGGCTGTTGAACTGGGCGGTGGCCTGGCATCTGCTGGGCGGCGATGATGCCGCCGTGTTCAGCAGTGAAAATGGCCGAGATTTCAAGCGACGCTGGCTCGATTCGGTGTGCCAGCATTGCCATTTCATCGCCGGCCATTTGTCGCTGCATTCGTCGGCCAATAACCACCTGTTCGGCGAATACATGGGCCTGTTTTTCGGCGCGCTCAACTGGCCGCTGTGGCCCGACAGCGGCCGCTGGCGGGAAGCGGCGCAGCGCGGGCTGGAACAGCAGGCGCTGCGGCAAAATGCAGCGGATGGGGTGAACCGCGAGCAGGCGATCTGGTATCAGCATGAAGTGGCCGACATGATGCTGCTGTGCGCCTTGTTTGGCCGTGCCAATGGCGTGGAATTTTCGACAGAGTATTGGGGGCGTCTGGAAGCGATGCTGGATTTCATCTGCTCGCTGATGGATGCCGGCGGCCATGTGCCGATGATCGGCGATTCGGACGATGCGCTGATGTTGCGGCTGTCCATGCAGCCGCACTTCGATGCCTACCGCTCCTTGCTGACAAGCGGCGCGGTGCTGTTCGGACGTGCCGATTTCAAGGCCAAGGCCTGCATCGCCGGCGAGCAATTCGATGACAAGAGCCGCTGGCTGTTGGGCGATGCGGCCGCGCAAAAATTTGCCGCGTTGCCCGCGCAGCCAGTGGCGCAGGCGCCGACACCCCGGCGCGCGTTTGCGGAAGGCGGCTACTACTTGCTGGGCAGCGAGTTCGATACGCGGGCCGAAATTCGCATCGTGGCGGATGCCGGGCCGCTCGGCTACCTGTCGATCGCAGCGCACGGACATGCCGATGCTTTGGCGTTTACCTTGTCGGCGGCCGGCCGGCCGCTATTGATCGATCCCGGCACCTATGCATACCACACCCAACAGCGCTGGCGCGATTATTTTCGCGGCACCGCGGCCCACAATACGGTGCGCATCGACGGCCTGGACCAATCGGAGCCGGGCGGCAATTTCATGTGGCTGCAGCAGGCGCATGCTGTTTGCGAACGCTGGGCCAGCGACGATGAGGAAGACGTTTTCGTGGGCAGCCATGATGGTTATCTGCGCTTACGCGATCCGGTTCTGCATCGGCGCAAAATTCAGTTCCGAAAGCGCCAGCGGCGCTTGCAGGTAGAAGACAGTCTGGAATGCCACGGTGCTCACCAGTTGGAATTCAGTTGGCATTTCGCCGCCGATTGCGAAGTGCGCATCAGCGGCCGCACGGTATCCGTCGTGCGCGGCACGGTCGGGATCGTGATGACGATGCCCGATTGCGACACACTGCCGCAGCTGGCATGCGGCCAGGAAAATCCGCCGCTGGGCTGGACTTCGCCTCGACTGGATGAAAAGCAGCCGTCGCCATCCGTGGTCTGGCGCGTCGCCATCAACGGCAGCGCGACATACATGACGGATTTCCGGATTTCGATTGCGGATGGCAACGAGCCTGCCGAGTGACCGATGCGCTTGCCGACGGCACTTAGCAATCCTTGCGTCGACTCCAAATGCAGCGAGTATGTTGGTAAATCATAAATTTTACGGGTGGTAGGGAGCATTATGATTGGGAGTATGTGTGCAGCCGCAAGTCGGTCCTAGCGCATGCGGCGACCTTGATGGTTCAATATCCAGTCTCCCTTGCTGGATATCAAAGGCTGTCAGTTCATTCAGGCTAAGGTACTCCGATGGCGATCAATCGAGGTCTTATGAATATCAGTATTTTTGGTTTGGGCTATGTCGGTGCAGTATCGGCAGGTTGTCTGGCGGCGGAGGGGCACGCGGTGATCGGAGTCGATCCCAATCGCAGCAAGGTGGATTTGATCAATCAGGGCAAGACGCCGATCATCGAACAGGACATCGGCGACATGATCGCGCAGGCGGTCGAGCAACGTCTGCTGCGCGCTACCGTGGATGCGCGCCGTGCCGTCATGGAAAGCGATATGTCCCTGGTCTGCGTCGGCACGCCGTCGCAGTTGAACGGCAATCTCGATCTGAGTTACGTGAGGCGGGTGTGCGAGGAGATCGGCATCGCGTTGAAGAGCAAGCCGCAGTTCCATGTGGTCGTGATCCGCAGCACCATGCTGCCCGGTTCCATGCGCACGACCGTGATCCCGACGCTGGAAACATTTTCCGGGAAAAAGGCCGGAATCGATTTCGGCGTCTGTTCCAATCCCGAATTCTTGCGCGAGGGGACGGCAGTATTCGATTACCACCACCCGCCGAAAACCGTGATCGGCGAGAGCGATGGCCGCTCGGGCGACATGCTGGTGTCCTTGTATCGGCACATGGATGCGCCGCTGGTTCGCACCAATGTCGAAACCGCCGAGATGGTGAAATATTCAGACAATACTTGGCATGCGCTCAAGGTGGTATTTGCCAATGAGATCGGCAACATCTGCAAGGCGGTCGGCATCGACGGCCACAAGGTGATGGATATTTTTTGCCAGGACACCAAGCTCAACCTGTCGCCGTATTACATGAAACGAGCGCGCCGAGCTCGGCCGCCGCGGCGTCGAGCGACTCCGCGTTGCGCGAAACCAGCACCACCCGCGCGGCGCGCGAGACCAGCTCGGCGGCGACCGCCCGGCCGAGGCCGCGCGACCCTCCGCCGACGACA
>DATJCV010000187.1:0-2985 GCA_035497775.1 Burkholderiaceae bacterium
CGCTTGGCAACGGAAGCGGACAGGCGCTAGACTGTGCCCGCCTGTCGTTTACGAATGACTATTTTCAGGAGAGTAAAACAATGAATAAAAAGGGTATGCAACATTTGTCGCTGATGAAATTTGCCGCTTTGCTGCTGGCCGTGGCGCTTGCCGGCTGCGCCCATCAGCCTGCCCAGCAAGCGGTCGCGGCGACGCCGGTGATGACCAAGGCGCGCCAGGATGCAATCGGCGCCGAGCAGGCCTTGCAGATCCTGAAGGACGGCAACGCCCGCTTCGTTGCCGGCAACATGGAACAACGCGACCTGCGGGTGCAGACCAAAGCCACCGGCCGCGACGGCCAGTATCCGCTGGCCAGCGTAGTCAGCTGC
This sequence comes from Burkholderiaceae bacterium, assembly GCA_035497775.1. GTDB lineage: Bacteria > Pseudomonadota > Gammaproteobacteria > Burkholderiales > Burkholderiaceae_D > DATJCV01. Next base: position 369 of record DATJCV010000187.1, read on the forward strand.
ATCGATTCACGCGCCGACCCGGCGCTGGTGTTCGATCAGGGCATCGGCGATGTGTTCGTCGCGCGCGTGGCCGGCAATGTCGTCAACCCCGACATTCTCGGCAGTCTTGAATACGCCTCGGCGGTGGCCGGCACCAAATTGATCGTGATCCTCGGCCATACGCATTGCGGCGCGGTCAAAGGCGCATGCGACAGCGCGGTGCTGGGCAACCTGACGCAACTGGTGGACAAAATACGGCCGGCGGTAAATGCCACGCCCGATACCCACGGCAGCGACCGCAGCTCGAAGAACCATCACTTCGTCGATGCGGTGGCGGAAACGAATGTCCATCTGACCGTCAAGGAATTGCTGGTCAAGAGCCCGGTGCTGCGCCAGATGGTGGAAAAAGGGCAGATCAAGGTGGTGGGCGCGATGCTGGACGTGGAAACCGGCAAGGTGCGCTTCGATTGAGGCGGCGCAGCGGGTCCGGCTGGCAGTGAGAAAACCGGGGCGGTATTTTGCTACCGTGCCGGCACCGCTGCGGGATTCACATACTCCACCAATAATCGATAAGTTTCGGTCTTGAAGCCGGATTCTACGGCATATACTCCCATTTTTGGATTGGGATGGGCGGCCCTCAGCGCTGTCTGCGCAAGGCTGCCGCGCACTCGCGCACCAGCGCCGGGCCGCGATAGATCAGGCCGGTATACAACTGCACCAGCGCCGCGCCGGCCTCGATTTTTGCTTGCGCATCGGCGCCGCTCAGGATGCCGCCGACGCCGATGATCGGCAGTGCGTCGCCCAGTTCCGCCTTCAATTGCCGGATCACCTGGTTGGACGCCTCGAATACCGGCCGCCCGGACAGGCCGCCGCTTTCTTCCGCGTACGGCAGGCCGGCGACCGTGCTGCGGGCAACGGTGGTGTTGGTGGCGATGACGCCGTCCATCTGGTGCCGCAGCAAGGCGCTGGCGATGATCTTGATTTGTTCCTCATCCACGTCCGGCGCGATCTTCAGCGCGATCGGCACGTAGCGCGCATGGCGCTCGGCCAGCTTCTGCTGCGCCTGTTTCAGCTGCCGCAGCAGGGCGTCGAGCGCCTCGGCATCCTGCAGCTGGCGCAGATTCTTGGTATTGGGCGAGGAAATGTTGACGGTCACATAGCTGGCGTACGGATAGACTTTTTCCAGGCACAGCAGGTAATCCTCGGCCGCCCGTTCGATTGGTGTATCGGCATTCTTGCCGATGTTCAGCCCCAGCACCCCCTCCTTGTACTGGAAGAAGCGCGAGGCCTGCACGTTGGAGACGAAGGCATCGACGCCGCCATTGTTGAAGCCCATGCGGTTAATGATCGCTTGCGCGCGTGGCAGCCGGAACATGCGGGGTTGCGGGTTGCCTGGCTGCGGGCGCGGCGTCACGGTGCCGACTTCGATGAAGCCGAACCCCAGCGCGGCCAGACCGTCGATATAGGCGCCGTCCTTGTCCAGCCCGGCCGCGAGCCCGACCGGATTCGGGAACGTGAGTCCCATCACGCGGCGTGGGTCGGGACGCGGTTTGGCGAGTGCGCGGCCTAATCCCAAGGTGGCAGCCCGTGCCAGCCAGGGCAGCGTCAGGTTGTGCGCCGCTTCGGCGTCCAGCGAAAACAGCACGGGGCGCGCAAGCGCATACAGGATTTTGTCGGGAGCGGTCATGGAATCTGCGCAAGCTAGGAAAATGGGCGGTGACAGTCACTGCGGCGCGATGCCGCACGGCCGCCATTCTAGCGTGCGCGCTGTTTTAGTTACAAAGGGCCCCAGTGGCCGCCGCGCAAGGCTTCCAGCGGCCGGAAATTGATCTTGTAGGCCATCTTTGGGCTTTCGGCGATCCAGTAGCCGAGGTACACGTACGGCAAGTCCAGACCCTTGGCTTGGGCGAGCTGCCACAGGATGTTGTAGGTGCCGTAGGACGCGCTGGCGATATCCGGATCGTAAAAGGTGTAGACCGAGGACAGACCGTCGTCCAGCACGTCGATGATGCTCACCATGCGCAGCGTGCCGTCGCGTTCGCGGAATTCGACCAGGCGCGTATTGACCTTGCTCTGCAGCAGAAACTGCGCGTATTGCTCGCGACTATCCTGATCCATGCCGCCGCCGGCGTGGCGTGTGGTCTGGTAGCGCAGGTACAGGTCGTAGTGTTCCGGTACGTAGGCCAGGCTGCTGATACGCGTGACCAGGTCTTGATGCCGGTCCCAGGCTCGGCGCTGGCTGCGGTTGGCGGCGAAGTGAGCGGCCGGCACCCGCACCGGAATGCAGGCCTGGCAGCCGTCGCAATATGGCCGATAGGTGAAGATGCCGCTGCGCCGGAAACCATTTTTCACCAATTGCGAATAGACGTCGGCATTGATCAGATGCGATGGCGTAGCGACCTGCGAGCGCGCCTGATGATCCGGCAGGTAACTGCAGGCATACGGTGCGGTGGCGTAAAACTGCAGCGTCGAAAAAGGCAGTTCATTGGGGTGCGTCATGGTCGTTTCATCCGCAGACGATGGTGACGGCTTCAATTTACACTGGATGCGAATGGCTACGCAAAGTTTTTGCGGCTCAACTCAAAACAGCATGCGCGGTTGCCACTGCACAATCGGTGACTGTTTAATCGCAGCCGAT
>DATJCV010000188.1:0-4958 GCA_035497775.1 Burkholderiaceae bacterium
GCTGGATTGCTGGCCGACGATACATTGCAAGATAAAAATGGCTGAATCTGTGCCAAATTTTCCAAAGCGCAATTTGTACGTTTTTTATCCAACAAAATACTGATGCTCGACAAGAAAACAGCATCCTTCTCTTCGACCGCGTGGGTTTCAGCGCCTAAGCTAATAGTGAACTTTGCTGAAATCAGGAGCACAACATGACGCCGGAAGAAATCGTTGCTGAAATCAGCCGCACCAATCGTACGGTGCTGTGTCTGCAGAAAGATCTGCAAACATTGACACAGGATGACGTGCTGTCGCTCATGGATGCCGCCGCGCTGCGCGGTTTTCGCTTTGGCAGCAATGTTGCGTTGTCCATGCTGCAAGGAGAATTGGTGGTCCGCCTGTCGCAGTACAAAGGATGGCACGCCAGCGTGGATAGCAGCGCCACCGCAAGGCGCTCCTAGCGTTTCGTTCTGTTGCTTTCCATGAATGCCGGCAAGCGCGGCAAGGCAGCGCCGGTGGTCGCCGACGCGATCGGATATCAGTCAGGCTTTGGCAACGGATTCGCCACCGAGGCTTTGCTCGGCGCCTTGCCCGTTGGTCGAAATTCGCCGCAAACAATCCGCTACGGCCTCTATGCGGAACAATTTTCAGGTACCGCGTTTACCGCGCCACGCAAGGACAATCGCCGCTCGTGGTTATACCGAATGCGACCGGCGGTGGTGCATGGGTCGTTTGAGCGGCTGGATAACCGCCTACTCCGCAGTGCGCCATTCAATGACATCGACGCGTCGCCAAACCAGTTGCGCTGGGACCCGTTTCCGCTGCCATCCAGCGCGACCGATTTTATCGATGGCTTGACCACGATCGGCGGCAATGGCGATTGCGCATTGCAAACCGGGATCGGCATCCATTTGTATGGCGCCAATCGCTCGATGCAAGATCGGTTTTTCTACAATGCCGACGGCGAATTATTGATGGTGCCACAACAGGGGCGATTGCGGCTAAAGACTGAATTGGGCGTCCTCGATGTCACGCCGGGGGAAATTGCGGTACTGCCGCGCGGCATGCGCTTCCGTGTTGAGTTACCCGACGGCACGGCGCGCGGCTATCTGTGCGAAAACTATGGCGCCCTGCTGCGGCTGCCCGAGTTGGGGCCGATCGGTGCCAACGGTTTGGCCAATCCTCGCGATTTCCTGACCCCGATAGCTGCCTACGAAGAGCGCGAAGGCAATTTTGAGCTGGTGTCGAAATTCATGGGCCAGCTTTGGCGTGCCGACATCGATCACTCGCCACTGGACGTGGTCGCCTGGCACGGCAATTACGCGCCATACAAATATGATCTGGCTCGCTTCAATACGATCAACACCGTCAGCTTCGATCATCCTGATCCATCGATTTTTACCGTATTGACGTCGCCGTCGGATACGGCTGGCATCGCCAATATGGATTTGGTCATCTTTCCACCACGCTGGACGGTGGCCGAAAATACCTTCCGGCCGCCATGGTTCCATCGCAATGTGATGAGCGAATACATGGGCCTGGTGCATGGCGCCTATGACGCCAAAGCGGAAGGGTTCTTGCCTGGCGGCGGCAGCTTGCACAATTGCATGTCGGGCCACGGTCCCGATGCCAGCACGTTCGAGCGCGCCAGCCATGCTCGACTGGCACCCCAAAAAATCGACAATACCTTGGCGTTCATGTTCGAAAGCCGTTATGTCATCAAACCAACGCGCGCCGCGCTGGAAACGCCGCGGTTGCAGAAGGCTTATCTTGACTGCTGGCAGGGGTTGACGAAAAATTTCAGCAAAGAGGCGTGACCAGAGTCTTAATGGCAGAAATCTGTCGTTCTTGTGCTCGAAAGAAGTCTATGTCTGGCGCGCATATCGGCAAGCCGCTTCATGCGGTAGCGACCGCTTTAAAGCATCGTCCAGGCTGATCTGCCCTTTCTCCATCTTTGCCAAATTTCGTCAAAACTTCACTTCTCTACTACGGAGTGGGATAACGAGGCGTTCCTTGCGGCGAATGCCTCGTTACCCTGTGCCCGAGGCCACTTATTTCCCGGCCCCTCCACCTCCAGCGCCACCTCCAGAACCGCCACCGCCTGTGCCGCCTCCGGAAGCACCACCGCCCATGCCGCCTCCAGAAGTGCCACCGCCCATGCCGCCTCCGGAAGCACCACCGCCCATGCCGCCTCCAGACGTGCCACCGCCCATGCCACCTCCAGACGTGCCACCGCTCATGCCATCCCCAGAAGTACCACCGCTCATGCCGCCTGACGGATTGGAGCTACCCGAACTGGAGGACCCGGATGTCCCCGACTCGGATGGTGAACTGGGACTAGCCGATGTTCCCGGCGCACAATCGCTGCTGGATGAGCCCGGAGGGCAATCCGGCTTCGAGCTCGAGCTGCCGGTGGAAGAGCCGCTGGTACCTCCGGATGTCCCTGAGCTGTATGAGCCGGTTCCTGTGCCCGTTGAACCACCGCTACTTGGCTCAGGGGATGATGTCTGGGCTAGCGCCAGACCGGCGCTGGCCATCAGCGCGACGAGCAATGTGGATGATAATGTACGCATGTTCCCTCCGATAAAAATAGAAAGCAGACCGCTACTGTCTGCAAATTTTGTACCATCTTTTCCGGCGTATTTTCTGGCATCAGTGCAATGGCGAGTTGTTCCATTGTGGATGCGGTCTGTTATCGGAGACGCGTGCGCCACCGGGCGGAAACCGGATCGGCGTTGATCACTGAGGCTGGTGTGATTGCATGCAAGAAGTGCATTCGCCCATTGCCAGCCAGTACACATACCTTTAAGCCTGCATCGGCCCCTGTCACTGGCACGATGTGGAGGCTATTGTCGGATTCGTACGCACGTAGCTGTCAGCGGCGCAGGCGTTGTTGAGGTCTTGGTCATCGCATCCGGCAAGCTTTCATCAGGAGCCTGCAGCGACTCGCGTCGCGGTATCGTGTGACGTGCTGTTGCCGGATCGTTGTAATTGCCGCACGCTGCAGGATCGGCAAGCGAGGCCATTCATTCAGGCAATACGGTGCAATTGGAATTTTGCTGCCACGCCAGCCGGCATCCGCCGTTTCGTGGCCGGTGCCGTCGACAATTCATGACACGGCTCACGCTATGCAATGGCCGCCGATATGGCGGACATGAAGAGTAGATGCCGTATAGCGGAGAGAGCCAATCTGGCGTTGGCAGACGGCCCACGCCAGTACCGATTCTGATTGACCACCCATCCCAAGCATTGGGCGCCGTGGCTCTTTGGAATAGGCAATGCGGACGGCTTTGATCGATAGCGTAAAGGCGCCATGTGATGACGCGTATCTTTTACAAAGCGACGTAAAAAAATCAATTTTCAGGATCCAGCTATTGAGTTTCGACAAGGATCTGTTTGCGCCAGGTAGCAAGACTATCGAATTGTGGTCTTTGCGATTCGTTTGCTCAATCATGGTGACGACGGTTTTAGCGGCTCAATGATTCAGTGGTTCAGCCGTTTTCAGGTATGGCTGGGGGATCCATGCCGATACCCGGGATGTCCAGCGCCAAGTGAGCGGCGTTGATGGTCATCCTGTTCGGGATCGACGCCGGCGAGCGCCGCAACCGTCTTCCGAAATCATTGTCTTGCTGTGCATCGCGAACCTCATGGGTATTGAGCGGCGACAAGTTGATGCACGTCATCTATGCATTCAATTTCTTTGTAATGGTATTGCCATCCGCGTAATCTCATTCGTTCGAGAATGCAGAATGCAAGGAGATAACATCATGCTGCCCGGCTTTCTTCGCTTTGTCCGTTTATTCCCGGCATTCTTGTTCGCATTACTGGCCGCCGCATCGCTGACCGTATTTCCTGCCGCCGCCCTGGCACAGGACGTGGTGCTGGGAGCGTCGGTGCAGCTCACCGGCCCGGTCGCCAATACCGGCCGCTATTATCGCGATGCCTATCAGATCACGATCGACAAGATCAATGCCGCCGGCGGCGTCAAGATCGGCGGCCAGTCGCACAAGCTGGCCTTGAAGCTGTACGACAATCAGTCCGACGTCAATCTCAGCGTGCGCCAGTACACGCAACTGGTGTCGCAGGACAAGGTGCAACTGCTGCTGGGACCGTTCGCCAGCAATTTCGCCTTGGCCGATTCGGCGGTATCGGAGAAATACAAGGTGCCGATGGTGCAGGGCGGCGGCGCTTCCGACCAGATTTTCGCGCGCAAATTCAAATACATCTTCGGCACACTAGCGCCGGCCAGCAATTATTTCGGCAGCACCATCGACATGCTGAAGGCGCTGAAGACGCCACCCAAAACCGTGGCGCTGCTGTACGCCGACGACTCATTTGACGTTTCGGTAGCGACGGGAACGCGGCCGCTCTTGAAGAAAGCCGGCTTCGACATCGTGCTCGACGAACGCTACAGCAGCAATACCAGTGACTTCAATTCGCTGCTGTCGCAAGTCAAAAGCAAAAACGTCGATGCGGTGCTGGTGGCCGGGCATGAAACCGAGATCCTGAATTTCGTGCGGCAGGCCAAGAGCCTGGCGGTCGCGCCGAAGATGTATTCGTTCACGGTCGGCGTGCCGAGCGAGGACTTTCGCAAGGCGCTGGGCGCCGACGCCGACTACGCATTCGGCATGACGGCCTGGCTGCCGTCGCCGGCGCTGAAGGATCGCTGGTTTGGGGATGCGGAAAAATTCGCCCAGGAATACAAGGCCAAATATGGATACGACCCCGATTACCATGCGGCGTCCGGCGCCGCCGATGTCGAGGCACTGGTGCAGGCAATGGAGGACGCGGGCAGCATGGAGCCGCAAAAGGTGCGCGATGCGCTGGCAAAAATCAAATTCGACAGCCTGTATGGCCCGATTGCATTTGGCGCTAACGGCCAGATCGATTTGCCGCAGGTGGTGATTCAGGTGCAGGGCAATGCGCTGGCGGAAATCTATGACGCCAAGGGTTTTGTCACGCAGCCGAAATATCCG